>JAPLCR010000534.1 GCA_026392135.1 Armatimonadota bacterium | reverse complement strand
TTGAAAACCAGAAGCCCTCACCCCCGTCCCCTCTCCCAATTCTGGGCGAGGGGTGACTAGGGCGGAAGGCGACTCCGTTGGGCGATAGTCTCCCTTTCCCTAGAGGTTTTGGAAGATTTTAACTAGAGAGAGTCCCTAAGTGCTTCGTTATACGTGCAACTACAGAAAAATCCTGACAGCCCCTTCTACATCGCGGAGCAGAAACCAACTCGTTTCTACCTCAAAAACCCTATGCCCACCGCGCCGATTATTGACGACGTAGCCACAATTGATAAAACATATCTTGTTGATGACGCGCTTACTAAACAGCCTACAGCGAAACCCGCGCCTACTATCAAAGAGATTGGACTACACCCATTTCTAACCTACTTCGCTTACGCTCACTTTAAGGTATACACAAAGACTGTAGACCACACGAAGTCGGTCAAGAAGGATTATGGGCAGTGGATACACCCTGATATTGTGGGGTGTTATTTCCCGCTTGAGGATTGGCAAACAGAGGTATTCGATTTGAGCGTTGCGGTTGGTGCTACCTCTTTGCGCCTCTACTCATTCGAGTTGAAACTTGAATTGGGTATTAATAACCTTCGAGAATCCTTCTTCCAAACTGTTTCCAACTCCTCCTGGGCGAATGAAGCCTATCTCGTCGCCGCGAAAATCTCACATAGCGAGGATTTTCTAAACGAACTGCGTCGTCTCTCCTCCTCGTTCGGGATTGGTGTTATCGCGCTGGATGTTCTGCAACCCAAATTGAGTGAAGTTCTGTTTCCCGCTATGCGCAAAGAGGCTCTTGATTGGGATATGCTCAACAAGTTAGCCGCGATGAACCCCGATTTCCGTGAGTTTCTAAAGCGTGTTAAGAACGATGTGAGAAATTCGGAGATACGCAAAGAGTGGTTCGACACTGTGTATACCCCAGACCGCCTTGTAGCGCAACTGAACAAGTAACCTGCTTTTGGCTTTGTCAAGATTCCGTCCTACAGCATCGCTTTGGGTTCTAGTCACCCTTCGCCCAGAATTGGGAGAGCGATTAGGGACTTAGATCAAATAGAGGAATCTCTCTGTGCAATGTAGAATGATCAGGATATATTACGACACTTGGTGATGAACTACATGAAAATAAACCTACTCTCCATTACGATGCTCCTCGGTCTGGCGTGTTTTTCGCGTCCAACAACCGCCAAGCCAACCGTCGCGCCGATTGCGCCCCAAAAGGTCAACTTTGACCGCGACATTCGCCCTATCCTCAGCGAAAACTGCTTCGCGTGTCACGGTTTCGACGAGAAGAAGCGCGTCGCAGGTCTACGCCTTGATACAGTGGAAGGCGCGTTCCAGCGTCGTCCTAGCGGTAAAGCCCCCTTTGTCGCGGTAAAGCCTGAAGCGAGCGAAGCTCTACTCCGTATGATGCGGAAGGATGCCCTCCAGATGCCTCCCGCCAATACAAACAAAAAGTTGACGGCGAAGCAGGTTGCTCTTGTGCGGCAGTGGATACAGGAGGGCGCGAAGTACGAAAAGCACTGGGCTTTCGTCCCGCCGCAACGCCCCCAGCTCCCGAAAGTGCAGAACGTCCTCTGGTCTCGCAATCCGATTGACCAGTTCCTCTTGGCGCGAATGGAGCAGGAGCAGATCAAGCCCTCTCAAGAAGCGAATCGGCGCACCCTAATTCGCCGCCTCAGCCTTGACTTGCGGGGACTGCTTCCCTCTTTGGAAGAGGTAGATGCCTTCCTTAAAGACAACCGCGAAAACTCTTATGAGCGGCTTGTGGACAAGTTTCTTGCCGACCCGCACTATGGCGAACGCATGACCTTGCAGTGGCTCGACCTTGCACGGTACGCCGACACGCACGGCTTCCACATAGACCCGCACCGCGATATGTGGCGGTGGCGCGAGTGGGTTATCCAGTCGTTTAACAAAAACCTATCGTATGACAAATTTGTCACCTACCAGATAGCGGGAGATCTTTTCCCGAATCCCACCCTAGAACAGAAAATAGCGACGGGTTTTTCGCGTAACCACCCTATCAACTTCGAGGGCGGCGCGATACCCGAAGAGTACCAGACCGCTTATGTCATAGACCGAGTGGACTGCTTCTCGACGGCAATACTCGGCATGAGTCTGCGGTGCGGGCAGTGCCACACCCACAAGTACGACCCCTTCACGCAGAAGGAGTACTATCAGCTCTTCGCCTACTTCAACAATATCCCCGAACAGGGGCTAGACGGTACTAGGGGCAACGCCGCTCCCTTTATGAAGGCACCGAGCGAAGAGCAGACCACCATGCTTGCTCAGTACACGCAGAAGGTTAAAGAGCTTAGCGAATCGTTACAGAAACGCGCCTCCGATGTGAAACCCGCGCTTGCAGAGTGGGAGCGAACCACTGCCCCAACCCTAGCGCGAATTGGCGCGAACACGTCGCAACTCGCCGCCTATTTCGATTTTGAGGGGAGCGCGGGAACCGTGAACGATTCGCCGCAAGGGAAGCGTATCGCTTCTACGCTCAAAGGCTCTCCGAAATGGGAAGAGGGCAAGGTAGGCAGGGCGATTAAACTGGATGGAACCAACTACGTAGACCTCGGAACGACGCTACAGTTTGACCGCAAAGATAAGGTCTCTTATGGGGCTTGGGTCTATCCAGAGACCAACGAAGCGATGGTTCCAATCTCTCGGATGGATGGAACGGGCAGTGTGCAGGGTTGGGATGTCTACCTGCAAGAGGGGCGTGTATTCGTTCACCTTATCCACAAATGGGACTCCAATGCGATACGAGTGAACACAAAAGAGACCCCCATTTCCATGAAACAGTGGTCTCATGTCTTTGTGACCTACGACGGTTCGGGTAAGGCGGCAGGCGTAAAAGTCTACGTAAACGGCAAGCTAATGGGGCTGGACTATACGCATGACAGCCTGACAGGAACTATCGTTACCCCTGAACCTGCCCTGATTGGTCGCCGCGCCAGTAACGCCTTTTTCAAGGGTAAAATTGACGAACTACGCTTCTATCAGCGCGAACTGAGCGCGGAAGAGGTTCTATCTCTAGTTACTCTGGATGCAGTGCGTCCTGTACTCGCTACCGCGCCAGAGAAGCGTAACGCAGAGCAGACAGCCTCTTTGTCTAAGTTTTACCTCGAAAACTACGACGATGGCTACAAAGAGATAAACTCCGACTACACGAATTTAGAGAAGAAGCGCAAGGAGTTGGACGAAGCGATACCGACCACGATGGTCATGCAGGAGAACGAGACGGGTAAAACACGCAAAACGCATATCCTCATGCGCGGCGAGTACGATAAACCCGCCGAAGAGGTGACTCCGGGCGTGCCGTCGTTCCTGCCCGCTCCCGCACCGAACGCGCCCGCCAACCGATTGGGGCTGGCGCAGTGGCTCATTCAGCCGAACCACCCGCTAACAGCGCGTGTTGCAGTGAATCACTTTTGGCAGATGATTTTCGGTACGGGTATCGTTAAAACCGCCGAGGACTTCGGTATACAGGGCGAACGCCCCTCGCATCCGGAGCTACTCGACTGGCTCGCTACAGAATTTGTTCAGTCGGGTTGGGATGTGAAGCATATCATGCGGCTTATCGTCACCTCATCCGCCTATCGGCAGTCCTCTCATGTCACCAAAGAGCAGTACACCCACGACCCCGAAAACCGCCTGTTAGCGCGTGGTGCGCGTTACCGCCTGCCCGGTGAGTTTATCCGCGACATCTCCCTGCAATCGGCGGGGCTACTCATCCCGAAAATCGGTGGGCAGTCGGTACGCCCATATCACCCAACAGGGTTATGGGAGGAGATTGGCTTTGGGGGAGGCTTCTCCGCGCAGACTTATGTACAAGACCATGGTGAAGACCTATACAGAAGGGGTATGTACACCTTCTGGAAGCGTACCTGCCCGCCGCCATCGCTCGCCACGTTTGATGCGCCGGAGCGTGAGTTCTGTATCGTGCGCCGCTCGGTGACGAACACGCCGCTACAGGCACTTGTTCTGATGAACGACCCAACGTATGTTGAGGCTTCGCGCAAACTTGCGGAGCGGCTAATGACAGAGGGTGGAACCGTTCCGAAACAGCGGATACAGTTCGCCTATCGCCTTCTGTTATCTCGATACGCGACGGCTCAGGAGATGCAGGTCGTAATTCGCGCCTTCAATAACCAGATGACTCTATTCCGAAATGATAACAAACTTGCGGAGAAACTACTCACGACGGGCGAGTCGAAGCGCAACGAAAAGCTGGACATGACGGAACTTTCGGCGTGGACGATGGTGGCGAGTATGCTACTAAATCTTGACGAAACGCTGAACCGAAACTAACCTCTATAGTGTCGCCCTTGCACTTAAAGTACGAGTTTAGGCTCTAAAAAGAGCATTTGAGGGGTATTAAAGACAGGGCTTTGGAACATTAGAGTGCCCTTTGCGGCGTTTGAAATGCCCTCTTGGCACTCTAAATGATGGCGCAAACCCACTTTCAACAGATTGGGATACCTGACAAGGAGTTTGAAATTATGAATCCGATACGAGAAGCCGAACTGCTTATGACGCGCCGCCAACTCTTTGGGCGCACTGCCGAAGGGGTTGGGGTCGCTGCGCTATCATCGCTACTTATGGGCGAAGCGCACGCCGATACAAAGGCTTTGACCGGACTGAACGGGGCGCTCAAGGCGTACCACATTCCGCCTAAAGTGAAGCGCGTCATCTACCTATTTCAGTCGGGCGCACCTTCGCATATAGATATTTTCGACTACAAGCCGCAGATGAAGCAGTATCGCGGGATGGAGTTACCCCCATCGGTTCGTATGGGGCAGCGGATAACGGGTATGACCTCTGGGCAGACCGCCTTTCCAGTTGCGTCAACTGCTTTCAAATTCACCCCGCAGGGCAAGAGCGGAACCTACCTAAGCGAACTGATACCGCATATCGGCTCAGTGGCGGATGAGATTGCCATCATCAAATCCATGCACACGGAAGCCATCAACCACGACCCCGCCGTCACATTCTCGCAGACCGGCTCTCAACAGCCGGGGCGACCTAGCGTCGGCTCGTGGCTCTCTTATGGGCTGGGTAGTGAGAATGCGAACTTCCCCGCGTATGTTGTGCTAATCTCGCAAGGCACGGGCAATCGCAACGACCAACCCCTCTTCAATAGGCTGTGGGGAAGCGGTTTTGTACCTTCAGTGCATCAGGGCGTGAAGCTACGTTCGACTGGTGATCCTGTACTGTATCTTAACAACCCACAGGGAATACCCGC
Organism: Armatimonadota bacterium; assembly: GCA_026392135.1. Classification (GTDB taxonomy): domain Bacteria; phylum Armatimonadota; class Chthonomonadetes; order Chthonomonadales; family Chthonomonadaceae; genus CAIJLM01. Next base: position 667 of record JAPLCR010000534.1, on the reverse strand, counting down.
CGATTCCCGCCGCAAAATGCTGGACGGTCTTTCGGAGTTAAACCATTTCGCAGTGAAGGAGTATGGCGATCCCGAAATCAATACGCGCATCGCGCAGTACGAGATGGCGTACCGTATGCAGTCCTCCGTCCCCGATTTGATGGACTTGTCGAAAGAGCCAGCCTCCACTTTTGATATGTACGGTCCCGAAGCGAAAAAGCCGGGAACCTACGCCGCAAACTGTGTTCTAGCGCGTCGGTTGGTGGAGCGCGGAGTGCGTTTTGTACAACTTTTCCACCGAGGGTGGGACCAACATGGAGACCTTCCGAAACAGATTAAGGGGCAGTGCTACGACGTAGACCAGTCGTCTGCCGCGCTTGTGAAAGACCTGAAACAGCGCGGTCTGCTTGAGGATACGCTGATAATATGGGGTGGAGAGTTTGGGCGCACCGCCTATACGCAAGGTGCTCTTACCGTAGACAACTACGGGCGTGACCATCATGGACGTTGCTTCACGCGCTGGATGGCGGGGGCTGGGGTCAAGGGTGGCACTGTTCTTGGCGAGACCGATGACTTCTGCTATAACATCGTGAAAGACCCCGTTCACGTACACGATATGAATGCGACCATGCTTCACCTGATGGGAATTGACCACGAACGCCTCACCTACCGCTATCAGGAGCGCGAC
>JAPLCR010000604.1 GCA_026392135.1 Armatimonadota bacterium | reverse complement strand
GAAGAAAACGCGCCACAACGCCTAATTCCGGAGAAACTATGGCGTAGACTTCATGACATACTCGCTCAAGCCGCATAAAAGGGCTAAAGTCGAGGACGTATTGAGTTTGCGTCATTAAAAAGAGGGCACTCTTTTGGTACTCTGGATAGCGTAAAAGAGGCGATTAGTACGACTATTCCGGGCGTAAAGGATATTACTTATGAGCCTCTTGATGACAAACTTTACATTCAATTTTTAGATGGTCATTATTTACCGTTAAGCCACCTGAGCGACGGCTATCGCAATATGCTAACGATGGTGATGGACATCGCCTACCGCGCCAGCGTACTGAACCCGCACCTCGAAGACTTCTCCAAAACCGAAGGCGTAGTTCTCATTGACGAGATAGACCTGCACCTCCACCCTAAGTGGCAACGCGAGGCGATAGGCGGGCTTGTCCGCACGTTCCCCAACCTCCAGTTCTTCCTAACAACGCACTCCCCGTTCATCATTCAATCGCTGGAAGCGAGCGAAAACGCCAAGCTAATCAACCTCTCGGAACCGGAAAACACGGAGTACCGTCGCCTTAGTATTGAGGACATTGCAGAGGAGACTCAGGGGGTGGAGGGCGTTTCGCGGAGCGCGAAGTATCATGAGATGGAGGATACTGCAGCGGAGTACTATCGCCTCCTAGAAGAGAGTAAAACAACGGTGCCAGAGGAGATAGACGCGCTCAAGCAAAAATTAGATACGTTGCTAGAGCCATTCAGCCACGACCCCGCTTACTCCGCTTTTCTTAAATTTCGGAGAGCCTGTGCAGGAGTGGATGCCTGATGCGTCCTCTACAGCGCGGCAATCCGGTACCTCTAAACAGATATCAGGATGCGCGTAATCCGCTTATTGAAAACTTCGGCAGATACTGTGCCTACTGCGAGGTGTTTCTGACTACGCCGGAGGTCGAACACAAGCAACCGAAACTGCCAGAAGGTTCTCCCCACTTAGCAACAGACTGGAACAACCTTCTGTTAGCGTGCAAATCATGCAACGGTATTAAGAGATACTACCCTCCAATGGACGCTTATTTCCCTGACGAACACAATACGGCTCTCGCCTTCGTGTACGAGCGTTCGCTATCTCCAAAGCCTTCGCCTAACCTAAATGAAGCCCAAAGGATACGGGCGCAACGCACCATTGACCTGCTAGGATTAGATAGAACTGCAAAGCACCCGAAGCACACCGCTACCGATGATAGGTATAAACTACGTGGAGAAGCGTACAGTAAAGCACTTCTTGCCTTAGAGGGCTATCCGAGTATCCGCCCTGAAATCGTTATCGCAATGGCGACCTCGACAGGCTTCTTCTCGATTTGGATGACAGTCTTTCAAGACAACCCGGAACTATGCGTTCGCCTCATTCGAGCCTTTAACGGAACCGCTCACGACTGTTTTGATGCACAAGGGAAGCCCACGGAGTCGCTAGTTCGTCCCTTACCATAAGAAACTCACAATAGACTCATGCAACGGAGAGGGAGCAGTCCCTTAAACCGCCGCCCCTCGCGCCGCACTCACCATCTTCGCGCCGTTGTCCACCTCCCAGCACCGCTTCGCCGTCGGGAGGACTTTGCCCGGATTGCACAGCTCGTTCTTATTAAAGACGCGCTTAATCTTCTCCATCAGGGCGAGGTCGGCTTCCGAGAACATCCACGCTATTGCGTCTATCTTCTCCACGCCAACGCCATGCTCGCCCGTTATCGAGCCGCCCACGTCCACGCACAGTTTCAGAATTTCGTGTCCCGCGTCCATCACGCGCTTCACCTGCTCCGGGTCGTTCTCGTCGAACATCAGGTTCGGGTGAAGGTTGCCGTCCCCCGCATGAAAGACGTTGCCCACGTCCAACCCATGCCGATTGGCGATAGCGCGAACCTCTTTCAGAACTTCGGGCAGTTTCGTGCGCGGAATCACGCCGTCGTGCGTCACCATAGATTTTCCGAGCCGCCCCAACGCCCCGAATGCCTGTTTACGCGCCTTCCAGAGCAGGGCGCGTTCCAGCTCCGTCTTCGCGCTCCGCACCTCTCTCGCGCCGTTCCGCATGGCGATTTCCGTAGCGTGTCGCGCCTCCGCGTCCAGCCCTACCTCCAGACCATCCACCTCGATAATCAGCACCGCCTCCGCATCCATCGGGAAGCCGAGATGAAACGCATCCTCCACCGCCTTGATGATGAAGGTGTCCACCATCTCTAGCGCGGCGGGCAGAATACCCTCCGCGATAATATCGGAGACGGTTTGAGTGGCTTGGTCGGCGGTCTCAAAAATCGCCAGCAGGGTACGGACGGACTGAGGCAGGGGCGTGAGGCGTGTCGTTACCTCCGTCACAATGCCCATCGTTCCCTCCGAACCCACCACCAGCCCCACCAAATCGTAACCGCTAGAGTCTTCCGCCTTGCCGCCCAGTTTCAGAATCTCCCCGTCCGGCATGACGATAGTAACGCCCGTAATATGGTTTGTGGTGACTCCGTACTTGAGCGTGTGGGGACCGCCGCTGTTCTCCGCGACGTTGCCGCCCACCGTACACGCGCCCTGGCTAGAGGGGTCGGGCGCGTAGTGCAAGCCCTTGCCCTTAACCGCTTTCGTGAGATAGACGTTCACGACTCCCGCTTGCGCGGTCAGCCTCTGATTTGCTATGTCCGCCTCCAAAATCTGATTCATGCGCGTTGTAGCGATGATAATACCGCCTGTGATAGCGGTAGCCCCGCCAGAGAGACCCGTACCCGCTCCGCGTGGCGTGAAGGGAATTTTCATGCGATTGCACAGGCGAACGATTTTCGAGACTTGCTCCGTCGTTCTAGGCAGGACGACGACATCCGGATAGCGTTTTTCGGGGGCATAAGCGTCGCAGTCGTAGGCGCGAAGTTCGGCTTCATCGGTCATCACGCCGTCGCGCCCCAAAATACCAATAAGGTCGCGCACAAGTTCATCGAACTGCGGAGGCTTGGGCGGAAGTTGTACAGAGGTTGTAGGCATTAGGCGTTTTTCTTTCCAAAAGAGGTTGGGTTTAACGGCGGCGGCGAGAGCGGCGTTGGGGTGTCGCAGGCTCCTCTGTTTCGGTGATAGAGCGACGTGATGAGCCACCCGCAGGCAGACTAAGCCAGACGGTCAGTACCGCGATGAGAAGCAACGCCCCCGCTTGAGAGGCGGCGAGAAGGGCATAAGTCCCCTGTAGCTTCACGATATGGGAGAGCTCTCCAATGCGTTTCGCGGTGTTTAGGTTGGGGAGTAGGTTCCGAAAAGACATCTCAGCAAGTAACAGAGCGACGAAAGTGAGTAGCTGTCTCACGCCATCCATCACAAAGTGAGTCTGGTTCTTCTGGAATCTGCGGCGTAACAGGAACTGAACCGCCAACATCGTCACACCGCAAGCGTCTGCCCAGTAGACAAATCGCCCTAACAAGAGACCGTAGACCTCGCGGGCATCTGCCTCTGCCAGTGCGGTTCCCTGAAAAATAGTGGGGGCGACAAGCAGAGTTAATATAACCAACCCCCCTAGCCAGACGGCGAGAGCGAGCGTGTGGAGCGTATCGAGTAGACCGACTACCGTTTTCTTCATAATGAGGGTAGTATAGAGTATAGAGAATATCTTGTCAAGACGGTTAGGCGAGAGCGGCATGAACCTGCAACACAACTCCGAAGAACTCCGACAAAACTACACCTCGCCCGTATCGGAAGAGCGGGAGGCGGCGGAAACGGTTGTCCCTGTTTGCCCTGAGCGCATACGCCGTATCATGAGGCGTGTTCGTCCGCAAAGCCCTATCAAAAAGAGCATCGAGAGAGTTCAAGAAGGACAGCCGTTTGATGAGAAGCAGTTTCAGCGAGATGTGAGCCGCCTTCAAAACCCTTCCGCAACCAAGTGGCGGTGGCGGATGGCGGCGAGTTGGATACTGGGAAACGCACGGCTTTCGGAAGAGCAGTCTCTTCAAGCGGTTACGGCGCTAGGCGAAACCGTTGAGAAGAGCCATAAGCGAGATAGACTTCGTGTATGGGGGCGTTTTGTAGGGGGCTCTTTTACCTGTCTCTTCTTCCTTCCTATTACAACCCAACAGGGTGATTTCAACTATTTTGTCTACATCTTTGAACCCAATACTGGGGTTTAGTAAAATAGGGCTACAGCCCGGTCATTCGATGTCTGGTAAGGGGTGGATGTTTGCTTTCTCTACGATGCAGAGCGTACTCTACTACTGTATTATTGGAACGATGGGACTCGCGCCCATCAGCCTCCCCCTCTCCCTACTCTTAGACAAAAAGCGACAAACGAGAGTGCGTAGAGAGGCGACTCTCTCCCTCGCAAAGTTGGGGCGCGTGGAGGCGTTACCCTACCTGCTCTCCGCTATTCGGGGTGCGAAGGGCGAACTGCATACCGAGATGCTAAACGCTATCGGCGAACTGCTTCCATGCCTCACCTCGGAGCATTACGGGCGGTTTCGCTCGGATACCGTTCCCAACCTCTGCCATCTGCTAGAGCGGTGTTCGGGGGACTACCAACTCAAAGCGTTACAGGCGCTAGGCGCGATTGGAGACAGCAGAGCGATTCCCGCCGTCCGAAGGCTGGCTGGCGTTTTTGCGGAGGACAAGAGCCTCTACACCATTATCAGCAAGACCGCCATTGAGATACTACCGATACTGGAGGCGAGAGAGGCACAGGAGAACCACTCGCGGAATCTGCTACGCGCTTCGCAAGAGCCTCTCATGGAAAAGGAGTTGCTACGTCCCTCTTACGCGGTAAATGAGACAGAGCCGGAGATGCTTCTGCGCCCTTCAGACACACCCTCACCGCGTGATTAGAAGCCTACCCTTGTTGATTTCACGGCAGAGGTTATGCAAAAAAGAAGGAAGTACGCGACTGCGTACTTCCTTCTTTTACTGCCCAGGAGAGGAGTTGAACCTCCAAACCCTTGCGAGCACTAGAACCTGAATCTAGCGTGTTTACCATTTCACCACCTGGGCGTACTTCGTAAAGCATCTCCCTTGCTGAATCCCCCTTATATGAGGTACAATGGGGTCTATTCTTATGGGCATAGTGCCTACTCAAGTAAAAAGATTATACCTTATGGTGTTCACACTGTCAAATAGGAATTTACGGATGGTGACTTCCCAACGGAGCCATGTGCGAAGAGGCTTCCCGATTTGATACTGACCGTCACCCCCAATGCCAATCTGGATAAGACCTACTGTGTAGAAGACTTTGCGCTCGATAGAGTACACCGACCAACACAGGCATCTACCGTCGCGGGCGGTAAAGGTATCAATGTAGCACGGGTCTACCAGACCCTTGGCGGCGTGGCAATTGCGACAGGATTTCTTGGCGGCGCGAATGGGCGCATCATGGCAAAAGCCCTGCAAGCCGAGCATATTACGAATGAGTGTGTGGCAGTTCGCGGTGAATCGCGCGTCTGCATCGCAATTGTAGACCCGATACACGGCACGCAGACTGAGGTCAATGAGCGCGGACCTGAAATTTCGCGGCGAAACCTTCGCGCCTTAGAGCGCAAAATCGAAACTTTGCTGTCCCAACACACCTTCAAGTGTGTCATACTAGATGGTAGCCTTCCACCGGGTGTTCCCGCTAGTTACTACGCGGAGTTGATAGAGCGTATAAAGCCAACGGGAGTGCCCGTAGTGCTAGATACCAGCGGTGAGGCGTTACGTATTGGGGTGCAGGCGCGTCCTTGGCTAGTAAAGCCCAATCGTGTGGAGCTGGAAGCCATTCTTGGCAGACCCCTTCGCGACGATGCGGATATGCTTCACACAGGGCGCGAGTTGTGCAATTCAGGTATTCAACTGGTCATTATGACGCGGGGAAGTGAAGGCGCATACCTTCTGACACCGTCTGAGGGCTGGGAGGCAGTACCGCCTAAAATTGAGTTTGCGAGTGCTGTTGCATCAGGTGATTCGTTTCTTGCCGCGTTTTTATGGCAGTACTTTCAGGGCACACCACACTCCGATTTGGAGCAGTCACTTCGGCTTGCTACGGGGGCAGGTGCTGCGAACGCCGCCGTTATCGGGGCAGGATTCTGTACGCGAGAGGCACTCTTTGCTCTTGCAGAGAGAGCCGTTCTGCGAAAGTTATAGTGTGCGGCTATGTTGTCTAGGAGGTATCAGGCTTAATGATGGCTTTTCTAGGTCCTATTCAGGTGATTGCGCTTATGGCGATACTCCTTCTCGTCTTTGGTCCCGACAAACTACCAGAGATGGGGAAGCAGTTGGGTGAATTTCTGCGGAAACTATAGTGTGTAGCTATGTTGTCTAAGAGGTGTCCGGCTTGATGATGGCTTTTCTAGGTCCTATTCAGATGCTTGCGCTTATGGCGATACTCCTTCTCGTCTTTGGTCCAGACAAACTGCCAGAGATGGGGAAGCAGTTCGGCAAGGCATTGCGTGAGCTAATGAAGGCGAAGCAGGAGTTTATGAACTCTATAAACTTCGACGATGACGATAATCACAAGCCCTACACGCCGCCCTCCTACAACGATGAATCTTACTACAATAACTATACACCGTCTAACTATAGTGGAAGTGACTACTCTGGCTCCGACTACACCACCGAATCGAGTAATCCTACTGCCATAGAGCCTCCCCGCACCGACTTTGCGGCGGCGGCGTTTGCTGATACCGACGAGTTTGGAACCGCACCTGCGCCCTCCAGCTCTGTCGCCTCTCCTAAAAGTGAGGCAACCGTAACTGAGAGTGAAACTAAAACCTTTTCCACGCCGAGCGGGACTGTCCCAAGGAAAAAATAGTTCGTTTCGCTACTGCGTGTAAGGAGTACCATACGATGCTAAATTTAGCTTTCTACAATAGCCCCGTGGCAATAGTGGTTCTTATTGTAGTTCTCGTGCTGTTCGGAGGTGCAAAAATCCCCGAAATGATGCGCGGTTTGGGTCAGGGCGTTCGTGAACTCAAAAAGGGTATCAACGAATCCAACGACGACGACGAACTGCAAAAAGAAAAAGAGAACAAAGAGCGCGAACGGCTCAAAGCGGAACTCCGCGCAGAGATTGACCGCGAAAAGAGCGACAAAAACGACAAGAACGTCAAATAGGATACTGTTACCGATGAAATTTCTCTACTACTTTATCGCTTTCCTACAGGTTCTCTCCGCGATACTCCTCATTGGCATCGTGCTGATGCAAGAGAGTAAAAACGAGGGGCTTACGGGTCAGATAGGAACCACTGTCACCTCTTCTTTTAAGGGTAAAGCCGGAAAAGAGGAGCGCCTGATACAGTACACACGAAACCTTGCTATCATCTTCTTCGTACTCTCTACGATAGTTGCTGTTACCACAGGGCGCTGGAACTAAGAGACCTCTCCTGCGACCTCCGTTCTTCTGGTGCAGGAGGAGACCTCTCTCGTGGCATTTCGTGATAATACTCGCCGAACCGAAGCGATACTCTCTCTTTGTAGTATCGCTCTTTTCCTTTTTCTTGCCCTACTGGTGTATGGCGCAAAGCGCACCTCTGCCCCCAAAGAGGCTATCCTTATCTCTACGGCAGGTGCAGAGGCTTTCTCCAAAACACTCCATGTTGAGAAAGGGGTAGGAGAACGTATCGTTCAGTGGCGCGTATCGCATGGCAGTTTTGCACACTCCGAACAGCTCTTCGAAATTCCTCTTTTCCCCAAAGATCAGACGCAAAACCTTGCAGATACGTGGGCGCGCACCAAAAAAGATCTCTACACTGCAACCGCCGACACCCTTCGCCGTGAGCTGAATGTAGACACCACCACCGCACAACGCTTTGCGGACTACCTTGTTCAGCACGCCGTCAATCCTGATAAAGACACCTCTTCCGAATCAACTCCCAAAGATCTGAAACGTGTCTTTACACGCGCAACACTTCTTGACTCGCTTAAAACACGCCCGTACCTCGAAAACTGTATTGCACAGGAGGGCAAAACGGTCTTCACACACTTCTGGGTTAGCGTCCTCCTCCTGCTTTTGCTTCTGTTTCTGTTTCCGCCGCTCCTGCGCTCCAAGCTTAGCGGGGACGGCTATATCGTTCCGCTCACCTTACTCCTCTCCGGCATGGGAATTATCCTGCTCTATAGCCTAAAAGATCCCTTGCGCGATGCAATGGCTTATGAAAATCACATCAAAGGAGTCTTACTGGGCTGTGTAGTAATGTATTTTTCAGCGCGGCTTCGTCCAGAAGCCCGCCACCGCTTACGCCGCTATCAGTATGTTTGGGCACTCGCCGCAATCCTTTTGACGCTCGGCTTGTTTCTTTTCGGGTCAGGACCACAGGGCGTTCGCCTAAACCTCTTCCATTTTCAACCTGTGGAACTCATCAAAATACTGCTCATCCTATTTCTTGCCTCCTACCTAAGTGAACGCGGAAACCTTATCGCCGACTCTACCCCTCGCCAAAAGTCCGCTGCCAAAATCAAGATACCGTTCCTTCAGTCCCTACCCGCCAAGCAGGACATCGCTCCCTTGCTGGTGATGTACGGCTGTGCGCTGGCACTCTTTGCAGTCGTGCGCGATATGGGACCCGGCATTGTACTTTTTGGCGCGTTCCTCTGCCTGATGTACCTGTTAACGGGGCGAAGTGGTTTTGTGTTTATGGGGCTAGGGCTACTTCTACTGGGAGCCTACATCGCCTACAAATACCACTTTGGTGTGCTTCCTACCCGTGTGGATATGTGGCTGAACCCTTTTGCGAACTCCCACGCTAACGGGATGCAACTCGCGCAAGGATACTGGGGTATGGCAACTGGAGGGTTTGAGGGAAGTGGCTTAGGGTTAGGCATACCGAACTCGATTCCACGCGGAGGCTCCGACTTCGCTTTTGCAAGTTGGGCAGAGGAGACTGGGCTGGTGGGCGCGTGGTTTACTATTATTCTCTATGCTATCGTTATCTGGAGGGGGCTACGCATTTCGCTAGAGGCGCGTAGCGATTTTGACCGTAATCTTGGCTTCGGACTCACCCTTTTATTGGGTATCCAGACTTTGCTGATATTGGGGGGCGTTACGGGGCTACTTCCGCTCTCCGGCATCTCTTTACCATTTCT
>JAPLCR010000115.1 GCA_026392135.1 Armatimonadota bacterium | reverse complement strand
GGGCTTCAAGCGAGGGGGCTTGTTGCACTGCTTGTCGCGTTGTTCGCGGACGCATCCCAAAATGGAACCCCGTTCTCAACTCAAGTGAAACACACCCTTATCTTATTGTACCTGAGTTACTCTGTCCGCTATTTCAACCGAGCCTGGTTTTGTGAGATAATGTAGTAGCAACATAATTTTAATCGAGGGAGGCGAAGCATGGCGGAGACGAGCTACGACGCAATAGTAATAGGAGCGGGGCATAACGGGCTAATTTCGGCGGGGTATCTTTCTAAGGCAGAAAAACGCGTGCTTGTGCTGGAGCGGCGCGATATTGTCGGGGGAGCGTGTGTAACAGAGGAGGTGTGGGACGGCTACCACGTCTCGGTGGGAGCATACCTGTGTAGCTTGCTTCTACCAGAGATTATCTCCGACCTAGAGCTACAGAAATACGGATTTGAAGTGTATCGGCGCGAGTGTTCGGGCTTCACCCCCTTTGAAGATGGGCAGTATATGCACTTCTACCCTGATGCAGAGCGAATGAGGGCAGAACTCACCGCATTTTGCGAGGATACCCCGCAAGATGTGGAGGCTTACTTCGCCTTTGAAGCAGAGGTCGAGAGTGTGGCGAGCGTACTGGATGCAATCATGGTGCAGGAGCCGCCCACAGAGACGCAACTTCGCACCCTCTTTGAGGAAGCGGGCATTGCCAACCACTTCAACGAATTCATGACTGGTAGTGTTCGTGATTTGCTGGACAGACGCTTCGCGAACGAACGGCTCAAGGCGATTCTATCGACGGATGGCTTAATTGGCACCTACGGAGGCGTGTCATCGCCCGGCACTGCCTATGTCCTAGTACACCACTACATGGGGCGCGTACTAGGTTCACGAGGTTCGTGGGGCTACGTGCGTGGCGGCATGGGACACATCACGCAGGGATTGGCACAGTTCGCACAGGAGCACGGCACTGAGATACGCCTCTCTGCGCCCGTTAAGCGCATCTTGTTGAACGAGGGGCGTTGTATTGGTGTGGAGTTAGAGAGTGGAGAGCATATTTTCGCACCCGCAGTTCTCTCTAATGCCGACCCGCACCGTACATTCATTACGCTACTCGGTGACGCTTCCCCATTCGCAGGAACTTCTGGATTGTGGAGTGACCTCGTACAAAAGGGGGGAGCCTCTGCCAAAATTAACCTTGCCGTCTCGGAACTCCCGCAGTTCACCTGCCTCCCCTCTCGCACAGACAAGAGCGTACCAGGTGCGGAACACCTCGGCACGGTTCACCTCAGCCCCGACATGGACTACCTAGAGCGAGCGTGGAACGATGCAGAGAGAGGCTACCCCTCGAACGAACCTATGATTGAGGTCTATCTGCAAACGGCTACCGATTCGAGCCTCACTCCTATCGGAAAGCATATTCTTTCGCTATTCGTTCAATACTTTCCGTACAATCTGGCGCAGGGTCTGAACCTAGACAAAGAGCGCGAAGCGTTCGCAGACAGAATTACTGAAATCGTGGGACGTTACGCCCCGAATGTCCCTGCCTCCATCCTCCATCGGCAGGTGCTAACTCCTCGTGACCTCGAAGCGCATTTTGGTCTGACGGGAGGACATATCTTTCATGGTGACCTACTTCCTCC
>JAPLCR010000636.1 GCA_026392135.1 Armatimonadota bacterium | reverse complement strand
TAATCCCATCTGCCACCATCGTAGCGTCCAGAATGTCCGCCATAGCGTTTAGCAGTTCCAGTTTGCGCTCCCATCCAGTAGAGAGCCGCACCGCCTCTGAAACGAGAGGGAAGAGCGGAGTGGCAAGGCGAGGCAGACGCTCAAAGTAGGTCATCAGCCACTTATCATACGGAAAGTAGTGCCTGTCTAGCAGAAACGCCAACTGTATGCCGAGTCGAAGGGCTTTGGCGAAGGCAGTCGTCGCGTAGAACTCGTTGTCGCGGAGAAGAGCGCGTTTGAGGGCATAGGTTCCCATCCCTGAGAAGTAGCGACACCAGTGCGCGATTCGGCGTAGCCGTACAGGTTCGGGGTAGTAGTTCTGAAAGGCTTCACGGATAGCGGTGAAGCACCCCTCGGTATCGCTCCACACCTCGCCATTAATAATATGCGTGATGTCCTCTTCTGGGATGTTGAGCCAGTCTGTATAGGTTTTAGGGATGTGTTCCATGCCGATAGTGCGCGTGAGGAAGGCGGGGAGGCTGTCTATCGCCAGCCCCGCGCCAGCGATATGCCCTTCGCGTAGAGGGTAACCCTCAAAGGAGGCGGGAAGATTTGCGCTGACCGCTTGCACTATCTGTTCGCGTCGGCTCTGAAAAAGAGCGTCCGGCATAAGCGCGTCAATTCTCAGCCCCCAGTGGTGGTCGCGAGAAAAGTTGTCGTCCAACTCTAATGCCTCTGAGCCGTACCCGAAAAGCCCGAAAGCGGTCTGCGCGGTTTCGGCGGGAAACTCCCGTTCCAGTATCGGCAGAACTACCTCCTCAAAAAAGCGGCGACTTACCGCATTAATTGTGTTCTCCATCGCTACTCCGCCTCCTGCCATCGCTCCATCCAAGGACCAGATACCATTGCGTTAAACTCATCTTTTGGTGCCCCGTTGCTCTCCAGAAATGCGTCTGTGATGCGGTTCTGCTTCGCCCAGCCCGTCCAGTCTGGGTGATAGCCGGGGTCTTTCGCCGTCCGCATAAGGATACAGTCCTTGATACCTTCAAAGCCGGAGGGTTCGTCGGGGCGTTGCCAGCGCAAGTCTACGCTCCATCGAACATGAGCGGAAAGGTTCTCTGTGCTACGGTGCGGTATCAGCTGATTTAGAAATAGGACGGAGCCGAGCGGCATTTCGCAGGTTACGATTTCGCCTTGGGGCAGGTCTTTTTCCTCAATGTAGAGATACCATGAGGATTTGTCGCCGACTCTGTTTTCTAAATGGTGCTTGAAGATTTGCCCGCTTTTGTGTCCGCCTTTCAATACCTGTAGGGTTCCGTTCAGACCGTTTGCATCCACCAGCGGTATCCACGCCGTCGGTTGCAGGGTGGAGTGACAGCCCGCCGCGAGATAGGCGGTATCCTGATGCCAAGGGACGGTGACGAGCGGGTTTCGCGGCGTTTTGGAGCGCAGATTCCAGACGGGGTGTCCGGCAATCTCCGCCCCTATCATCTGCTCAACCACATTCAAGAGGCGCGGGGAACCCCAGAGGTCTGCCAACGCCGCGCCGAGTATGCCGCCGATATGAATTAGCACCGCCGCGCCCGGGTACTCCGCTTCGAGTAGCGCAAGCCGCGTGGTGAAGCCCGCATTCTCGTGCCTATTTGTGATTCGCCCTGCTTCATAGAGGCGGTTTGCCAGACCGTCTACCAGTCCATTAACCTCCGCCATAACAGGTTCCAACTCTTGGGGTGTGAAGAAGTTGGGGACAATGAGGAAGCCCTCTGAAAAGTACTGTTCGAGTTGTAGGGTAGTGAGAGGCATTGGCGGTTCTCCATTGTGTACAGGTTGCGCCGCGCTTTTCAGGCGCGGCGGCTCTAATGGTTAATTGGACACGCGCCGACGTTTCTCCTACCAGATTCGTGGCTATAGATAGAATAGAGGGAGGAGGGCAACCGATAAGGCTACCCTCCTCCCTGTTTACTGAATGCAATCGAACCCAGCGTGTTAGTGTTGGACGAAGTTCGCTTTCTGAGGCGGAGCGTTGTTTTTGCCGTTCTGAATGTACGCCGCCAGCTGGTTTAGCAGTCTCTTCTGTTGAGCGAGTTCCACTCTCAACGATGTTATCTCCGCCTTGTGAGAGACCTCCATGTTAGCGACTTTGGTGTTCAGCGTCTCTACTTCTGACTTATGAGAGGTATTCATAGCCTGTACGCGCCTATTCGCCTTCTGTAGTTCATTCAGTAGCATGGGGGTTAGTAGGTGATAGTAGACGGTGAAGGGCTTTCCAGCTTTGTCGTACTGCACGAGGTTAGGGAAGACCTTCGCCACCTCTTCCGCGATAAGCCCGTACTGCACAGGATGACCGCCCTTTTCGTCCGCGACTTTGTAGCTGAAGGTGACGGGGCGGAGTTGGAGCAGTTTCTCGCTCACATTTCCCATGCTCTTGATGTCGTTCTTGAACCTGCGGGAGCTGGTGACGGTTCCAAGTTGCCCGTTCGCGTCTATGTATACAGCAACTCCCGCACTGGAAGTCACACCGTTGATGCCCGCAATGTAGGCGGTTTTCTGCAAACCACTGGTTCCGATACGAATGGCTCCACTCTCTGCCGCTACCCCTTGGTTCCCGATAGCGATGTTGTAGCTCCCAGTCGTTAGGTTAAAGCCTCCTCGATAGCCAAGCCCAATGTTATACTTACCTTTGGAATTATAGAGGGATTGGTAACCATCGGCGACGCTGTAGGAAGCAGAAGTGTTCTTATAGAGTGCTTGATGTCCATTCGCCGTGTTCCTGCTGCCCGTTAGGTTATTGGAGAGGGATAGATAGCCATTGGCGACGTTGTTGCTCCCCGTCAAGTTGTTACCAAGGGTAGAGTAGCCATTGGCAATGTTGTTGTTCCCTGTTGTGTTGGAGGCGAGTGCGTTGGAACCATTCGCGGTGTTGTAGATTCCGACGGTATTTTGGGAGAGTGCTTGATAGCCGTTCGCGGTATTGTCTGTACCCGTTGTGTTGAAGTAGAGGGAAGAGTTACCACTTGCTGTGTTATTGCCCCCCGTTGTATTGGAGTAAAGGGAATACATCCCATTCGCGGTATTGGACGCTCCTGTTGTGTTGTAGTAGAGGGCGGCATAGCCATTTGCGGTGTTCTGGCTCCCCGTTGTGTTGGAGGCGAGGGCATTAGTACCATAGGCTGTGTTCTGTGCGGTAGCGGGGATAGAGGTGAGGAGTAGAGCGAACAGGTAGGCTCCTCGTAAGATGTGGGAGGCTGGTGAGTGGCGGACATTTTATTTGGGTGTGTTTCATTTGAGTTGGGAGAGTCTGTCAGATAGGCGATGCGGCATAGTAATTCGCCCTCTGTACCGCTACCGCCCCCTAACCCCAACCCATTCCCCCGTTCGACACCTCATTGGGGAATGTATGAGCG
>JAPLCR010000516.1 GCA_026392135.1 Armatimonadota bacterium | reverse complement strand
TTCAAAGCCGGAGTCGAGATAGAGAGCGGCAATGAGAGCCTCAAACGCATCGGAGAGGATAGAGGGGCGGTTTCGCCCCCCCGATGCTGCCTCTGACGGATTCAGTATGACGCACTTATCCAGCCCTATCTCTCGTGCAATAGGCGCAAGTGCTGATTCGCTTACCACGTAGGCTTTGGTTTTCGCAAGTTGCCCTTCAGTGTAGTCGGGAAACAGTTCGAGGAGCTGTTCACACACCATCATGCCAATAATGGCATCGCCCAAGAACTCCAGCCGCTCGTTACTTTCGTGGGGAACATCCGAGACAGCGGAACGGTGTGTAAGGGCGCGTTTCAAGGTATCTATATCCTTGAAACGCACCCCCAATCGCTCTTGCAACTCATCTAGGCGAGAATCGTTTGTCATACAGGCAGGTACTTCATTATTCTAGTTTGCTAATGGCGGTTGCTATGCGCTCTACCCCTTTGATAATCTTCTCTTTGGAGATGGCATAGGAGAGGCGAATGTAGTCGTCTGCACCGAAACCAGAGCCGGGTACTACAGCGACAGTCACCTCTTCTAACAGGTAGGCGGTGAGGTCATCGGAGGTTGCTATAACCTTGCCGTTTGCTCTCTTTCCTTTGAGGGCAGAGATGTTTGGGAAAGCGTAGAAGGCTCCTCCCGGTTTCTGGCAGGTAACGCCCGGAATCGCGTTTAACATCTCCACTATCACATTGCGCCTGTCTTCAAATGCGATCCGCATCTCCTCAACTTTCTCCTCTGAGCCGTTTAGGGCGGCGACTGCGCCCTTCTGTGCAAAGGAGGTCGGGTTGGAGGTGGACTGGTCTTGAATTCTGCCCATGGCACCCACTAGCTCTGCCGATGCGGAGGCGATATAGCCGATACGCCATCCGGTCATCGAGTAGGCTTTTGAGCAACCGTTCACCACAACTACGTGCTGATACGCCTCTTCGCTTAGGCTGGCGGGACTAAGGTGGGTACGTCCGTCGTACAGTAGTTTCTCATAAATCTCGTCGCTGATGATGAGAAAATTGTGTTTGACGGCAAGCGCAACCATGTCTTCAATAGTCTTGCGGGAGGCGACTCCGCCTGTAGGGTTTGAGGGCGAGTTCAGAATGAGGGCGCGGGTGTTCGGGGTTATCGCCTCCTCCACCGCCTCTTTTGTGGGCATAAAACTATTTTCGGGGGTAGTCTCCACTATGACGGGAGTCGCTCCTGCAAGTTTCACCTGCTCTGGGTAGGAGACCCAGTAGGGCGCGGGAATTATCACCTCATCGCCCGGGTCGAGAAGGGCTTGCATAAGGTTATAGAGGGAGTGCTTCGCGCCGCAGGAGGCGATAACCTGATTGCGGGCATAGGTCAGCCCATTATCGCGTTTCAGTTTCCCGATAATCGCATCTTTGAGGTCAACATCACCTGCACTCGGCGTGTATTTTGTGTAGCCCTTATTCAGCGCGTCTATGGCAGCTTGTTTTATGTGGTCGGGCGTGTCGAAGTCCGGCTCTCCCGCGCCGAAACCAATAACATCTTTCCCAGCCGCCTTGAGGGCATTCGCTTTCGCCGTGATTGCGAGGGTGGGGGAAGGGGCGGTGTGAAGTGCCCTTTGGGAGATTTTCATTATGGAGGCTCCTCTCTTTCTTGAAGGTTGTCTGTTTTTCTTCCTCGCCTCACCGAACGAGGGAGTTGTCATCGTTACCAGTTCTAGGGGGTTACGGCTGTACTTTGTTACAGCCCTTTAGATAGGTCTATTATGAACGGACGGTCATTGTCGTTGTGCCGAACACTGAGTGATTTCAGCTTTGAATCCTTATGCACACTGAACCAGAGGCGGAAGCGTCCTTCTGCGCCTTTAGCCAAAGTAAACTCCGCTTCTCTGCCTTGCGTAGCGTGCAACATTCTACTGGTGTGTTCCGCACTCTCACCATCCATTGTGACAATAGACAGTTTGAGGCTATCCGCGCGAATCAGCAGTCCATCCGTCCGCGAGGTATTCTTGACACGCCCCGTCAGAACCACAAACTGTTTCCCATCCTCTGGACCTTCTTCCATGAGCGGCTTAGAGGAGAGAGTCATCTTCTCAACGGTGAAGTCGAAGTATTCTGAGCTTTTGTGCCCTGTAGGTGCTAGCGGAGTAGCCTCGCCCATCTTCATCGGCACTGTCGCTCCTACTGTGAAGCCCTCTTTTACCATGGGGTCGACGTAGGGTGCTATAAGCGGCTTTACTTTGCCCTTTAGGGCGTAACGGATAGCCTTATCTTCTGACGAGATTATCATCAGTTTCTGGATGTCTCCAGCGGCAGGCAGGCGAATGAGCGTATAGCCATCCATCCTTTGCCCTGGTTTCAAAGTTAGCTCAAGGTTCTTCCCATCCGTCTCTAACCATACCGTAGGCTCGTAGTCGTGATTGGTTCCCGCGGCATCTACTGCGGTAAAGCGGAATGTGTCGCCCCGCACAAGACTCTCTTGCGGTTGCGGGTTATGGAATGTGAAATGGACGACGAGTAGCTTCTCTTCATTATTAGGCGAAATTGCCTCGTCACCAGCAGAGATTCTATCGCCTCGATACTCCACCTTATTCACGATGATGTTCATCGGATTGTCTTTACCAAGCGTGTACTCTGTGCCTAAAACGCCCTCTGCTCCTGTCATCTGTTTTGTGCCTAGTGTCTGGTGCGGAGGTGTCTTGGCAGGTTTTGGCTGGGCAGGTTTCGGTTTGACGGGTTTTTTGGTCTGTGCTGTGAGCGTACTGCCGATAAGCATTAGAGCTAAAATAGTGGCAGACAGTTTGAGAATAGTTTGGTTACGCATGGATGCCTCTTTTCTGGAAGAGTGATATTTCTTGCCTTAAAGTAGGAACGGTAGTAACTCTTTACGCTCCCCTAACTATCAGGTTCACGTTGGTTGTTAGTTTCGGTAGGATAAGGATACCCGATTTGAAGGTACGTTGTGCAGGTTGCATCGTTTGGATTTGCGATTGTGCCTATGGGAGTAAGGCAGTTTGGACAGTATCGGTAGGAGGGGTAGAGAACTCCGCAGACGCGACACTGATAGGGGATGAGGGGTGGGGGCAGGACGGTTTGTACTTGTGAACGCTGAGATTGGGCTTGCGGCATGGGAATCGCGGATACCGTCTTTGGCGCGGCAGGGGCGAGAGGGGGCATAGCCGGTATTAAGGGGTTGTTGCACCCTTGACAGAAGGCTCTCTCTGCGGTGTTTTCTGTTTGGCATTTAGGACAGCGCATAATTTTTCCTTGCGGGAGAGGGGGTGAGTTGGTAGCTGAAAGGCTATACGCCTCCTGAATACGGGGAGGCGTATACAACGTGAGAGCGGCTAGTTCTCCTTCTTGGGGAGTAGAGAGGTTAGGTAGTCCAGTACAGGCTTCGCGGTATCACCTCCGGCTTTTGCGTGCGCCAGCAGGGGTATGCCGTGGGGACCCGGCGATTGGAGTAGGTTTGGAAACACATCAAGCGTCGCCTTAACTATTTTGAGTTCGCCTAGCATTACCGCGACGAAGATGTCCATTCGCGCTCCCTTTTCAAGTAGGTAGAGCGCGATGTCACGCCGCCCCATGTGCCCCGCACCCCCGATAGCACTCTCGAAATCGCCGCCGCTCCAGTCCCATGTCGCGTTTAGCAGGGCTGGCTCTTCGGTCAGCATGACTTTTACGCGCTCGAAGTCGGCGTGTGCCGCTTTAACAAACTCTTTGACCAGTTCTGGTTTTAGGGCAGGGGGTCTTGGCGGTTTGGGCTTTGTGTCATCGCTCATGGCGGCACGCTCTACTGTTGAAACAAGCAGAAGGGTTCCGGTAACTGTTGTTGAAGCGAGAAGCATTTTTCTGCGTGATATGCGCGGTTGGACTGGCATCATTGGGCTCCTTCTGAGGGCATACTAGACCTCTATGAGGCGAACTGTTCGCCGCGTTGCCTTGCTCTCTAACTACAGAGTAGCAAAATTGGGGTGGGGTGTCAAATTGGAAGTATCTACTTCTCTATCGTGATTTTGGTGCGGAAAGCGTTGTCGTCTATGAAGCCATGCCCTCCCGGAACTAGCCCCACGCGGAACTCAATCACGCCCGCCGTCTGGACACGAATTCGCCCCTTAACCGTCGTCGTCTCTCCGGGTTGGAGGGTCGCCTTCTCAAAACCGAACAGCCAGGGCCAGGAGCCGGGGTCGTGGTTTAGCGGATGGTCGGAGGTGACTCGCAGGTGAAGTGCCTCCCGCTCATCGGAGAATCCCTTCTCCCAAAACGCTTGCCCCTCCTCATAAAGATAGGGCGGCGCGGGCTTCGCGGCGAGGCGGGCAGGTATCGGCAGATTGTTCTTCACCGTGAACTCCACCGTCAGTATCTCACCGACTTTCAAGCGCGTGGGGCTAAACGTCGCGGAGAGGATGTGCGGGAGTTGGTCGCGGGGTATCTCCTGCGTCACGACGATGGGCGCGGTGCGAACGCGATTGAACTTCTCGCCGCGCTCGAATATCAGGTTGTAACTGCGTGGCGTGAGCGCGTCGGGAATCTGGAAACTTATCTGCTCCGCGTCCTGCCTTACTATCTTCGCGGGCTGATTGTTCAGCAGAATGCGCCCGCCCACCAGGTTTTTGCCGCGCACCGTTATCATATCGCCAATGCGGGAGGGGTTCGGAGAGAGGCTTTCGATACGGGGGGCTTTCGTGTCCCATTGCAGGTTGATGGTATCCGTTTCCCATAAATATCCGGAACTACTACCTGTATAATATTCGGAACCGCCGTGGTCTTCTAACACATTCAATGTCTCAAGCGTTGCCGTCGCCTTTGCAGGC
>JAPLCR010000118.1 GCA_026392135.1 Armatimonadota bacterium | reverse complement strand
CGCTCATACATTCCCCAATGAGGTGTCGAACGGGGGAATGGGTTGGGGTTAGGGGGCGGTAGCGGTACAGAGGGCGAATTACTATGCCGCATCGCCTATCTGACAGACTCTCCCAACTCAAATGAAACACACCCAAATAAATTGCCCCTTAGTCGCTATAGAAAGCGGACTAAGGGGCAATTAGTTTCTCACCACATCAGCCTTTTTAAGACCGTCTGCTAGAGTTCCGCTTCGCCTCCAGAAGGCGGACGGCGGTCTCCTTATCTGTACAGAGGTCGTGGACAATAGGCTGTTTCCACCCCATCTGTTGCCACTCTAATACCGAACGTATCGCTTCAATTTTAGTTGCGCCCCCCGCTACAACGACCACTTTCGGAACCATATACAGCTGCTCGAACGTTACAGAGAGTAGACGTTCGTTAATAGAAGTGACATAGTGTTCTAACTCTTTAAGGTCTTCGGCAGGCATATGTTTGCGGGCATCAAGGGTCACAAAAAGGCGGTTGCACAGGTCACCTACCGCGCACGAGAAGAGTCTATTGGGACCATTGGTGTACTTCTGGATAAGGTCGATCATCTTTTGTAGTTCGGGGTGGAGGTTTGCAAGCATAGGCTCATGCAAGCCCACGATAAAGCGGTGTCCTGATTGTGGGCGGACTCCGCCTATCCCTACAAGTGCCATCGTTGGTACACAAACATCGTCTGGTGTCTGCTGAATGGTGTGCGGGTTGCCTTGACTTACCTTCTCTTCCCATACTTGGGGAGATATCCAACGACCAGGTCCTTCCGTTAGCCAGTCGTTTACCATCTCAGGGGACTTTACGGCGACGGGGAGGCTCAGGCGGATAAGTTGGGCATCAGGGAAGGCACGGGCAAGCCATGCGGCACTGGTATCGGCATCCATAGCGCGTCGGGCATCTGGGCTTTCCATGCTCCATACTTCTGCGGCGATATTTCCATTTAGGGAGACCACTTTCACGCCGCGCACGTTGCGCTTATCAAAAATGTGTTTATTGAAGAGGCTTTCGCAGGCATAAAAGACAGCACGCCCTGATGAGAGTGCTACAATCTCATTCTGACGGACAATCGTATCGAGGTATTCACCGCAGAGTTGACCGAGAGCTTGGTGGAGGCGGTCGTCTGCAAGTGCGTTTTCAAGTGTCTCCTCGTGCCCTGTGGCATCGGCAACGATGGCAGATTGAAGTTGATACGCGGCGATGAGTTCGCGCTCTAGTGTATCGAGGCGTTGGGGCTTGTAAGGGGCATTTTCATCAATGTGTACACGAACTATCCCAGAATCGAGGGCGAAGCGATAGAGGCGCGAGATAGTGCTGGCATCAATATGCCCTAATCCCGGCTCCGTATTCTGAAGCTGTTGTAGGATCTCTTTCTGCTCAAACCTATCTACCAGTACCATTTTTGCTATACGTGCCGCCAATTTACGGCGGTGTGCAGGGTCAAGGGCAGGTCGGCGACCACGTCGTTTGTCACTTATACCAGTCATAGTATTACCTCTTACTCTCTTTTAATAATCAGACCTTGCGAAGGATAACTATAGATAGTATAGCCGACTTAGGATACAAATGCGATGTTCAGAAGTGCGAAAAGGAGAATGTTTAGCGGATTTTTGCAAGTTACACATGAAATCGCATAATTGTTTGAACAGGAGACAGTGATATTTTGTAGTTTTTTGTGCAGGGAGAGCGTTGGTACTATTTTTCTCTATCGTATGACATTGCGATTGCGGAAAACAATTCTGCAATTATTTGTAAAATTGGTTGACACAAGATGAAAACCATGCTATATTATTAGTGAAGGTATCCTTCTTTCTCGTCCTTAATTTTTTTGATGTCCTCAAGAGCGAACTGCATCTTGTGGCTATCCCCGACCTCGAT
>JAPLCR010000688.1 GCA_026392135.1 Armatimonadota bacterium | reverse complement strand
CGATTGGGAAGCGTTCCACACTTTTAGGCGAGAACAAAGACGCGCCACACTCTATACCAAGATGCCGCCGCAAGAAGGGAACAACGATTTGAGATTGGCGGCATGAAACGCAAAAACCAACTCAAATGAAACACACCCAAAGCATTTTAAGCGTCATGGCAAAACCTATCGCAATGACGATTTTACGGACGTTTTTCTGTCCGACTTTTTTGGCGGTTCCCGCCCCCAAATAGCCTCCCAAAATCGCGCCTACCGCCATGATGAGCGCGATTTTCCAGTCCACAAGTCCCTTCCAAGCAAAGATAACGATGGCTATGGCGTTGATGATTAAGCCATTGATGTTTTTGAAACCGTTCATGCGGTGGATGTTCGTAAAGCCCATCAAGCCAAACGCCGCCAGCTGTAGAATACCTATCCCCGCCCCGAAGTAGCCCCCGTACACCGACACCGCGAACTGAAACGCGAGTAGCGCAAACCATGCGCTTAATGAGGCGTTTTGAGAAGAGAAAACGGGGTCGCCTTTTGGGTGCGCGGGTGTGTCGGGCGCGTCATCTTCCGTTTTTTTACGCTCCAAGCGTCGTTTCTGCCACCGTGATAGCGGCTCTTGAAATAGGAAGAGCAGGGTCGCTGTTAAAATGAGATAGGGGACAATCGCTTTGAAGCGGCTCTCTAGGGTGTTTACCAGAAGTAACGCCCCCAACAGCCCTCCGAATAGGCTAGGAACGGCGAGGCGTAACATCGTCCCTTTTCCATCGTGCATTTCGTCGCGGTAGTTCCAGAGGCTACTGATTTGACCGGGCCACAGGGCTGTGGTGCTTGTGGCGTTTGCCATCGTTAGAGGGATGCCGCAACTGATGAGCGTTGGGAAAGTGACGAGAGTTCCCCCGCCCGCTACGGCGTTGATGGCTCCTCCTATAAATGCCGCGCCGAACAGCACGGCGTACTGATACCCGTTTAACACGATTGGTCGATACTCTCCTGAATCTAAACTTGGTAGGGAGAGTGTACCCTGTAGAGCGTGGTGTAACCCTGAAAAAAGGAGCCTCTCTCCATTTTTACGATGAGAAGAGGCTCCTTTTGGACGTGAAGTCTACGTTTTAGCGCGTATTTATCTGATACACACAGTCTCCTTTAGAGTTCGTCACAATCTGATGCAACTTCTGTTGCCATGACGCATCATGCGGCTTATTTTTTTCGGAGGGTGTCATATTAGGATTTTCACCGGGCTTTCCATTATCATCTACTCCATCGGGTCCCACGCTATAGAGCAGGTAGTTCGCGCCACTCTTCACATAGTGCAGAGGTTGGGCGAGGGCGAAAGGGTCTTTCGGTAGTTCTGCAAGGTAGTTTCTCTTTACCAACTCTTGTAGGGAAGCAGGATAAGCCTTACGCTCTGCGCGGTAGGCTTGTAGTGCCAGAGCCGTCAGCATTAGGCGGTTCTCCGTCTGGTTTTTGGTGAAAACGAAACCGGCTTGATCAAAAACAGGGAGCATTATCCGACAGAAGATGTCGTTGGGCACAGGAGGTGCTACCTTATTCTTTTGATAGGGTAGTTCGGCTTGCGCGATAAGTGCGTCCATGTAGCTCCTGATATTCTGCATACTTGCCCGTTTGTTTACAAATAGTAGACCCAGGGGTATCAGGCGGTTTGTCCAACTGTCGTTGGCTGTGTTCTCTCCACTGCCCATCATGTTTACAAAGGAGACGCGCCAGTTGGGTGTCTGGAATAGCTCCAGAATAGAAGCCTGCATCGCCCAGCTTTCTTCGCGAAGTATCTGTGCGTAGGAGGTCTCCTCTGCAAGGATTCTCTCCATCCTTTTGGCAGTTTTTTGCGCCTCTTCCCCGCTGAGGTTTTCTATAATGGGCTGCGTATGGGCACGCCCGATGGCTTGAATGGCACTCCCAACAAGCCCTGCGATAAGCGAACCGCCTTTAGGGCACTCCCGCCCAAGATAGAGAGTATCTAGGTGACTGTTGATGGCTCCCTCCCAGTCTGCTTGGTCGGTATAGACATCTGATTCGAGTGCCATGATACGGGCAAGATTCCGAAACGTAGCGAGGTGTGGCATTTGTTGAGTGATTGAACGTACCGGCGGGTTCATGTAGTCGTACTGAAATCCATCTCTCAAGCGCGTTAAGGCGGGGGTGAACTTTGCAAGTAGCTCTGCCCGCTGTTGGGGCGAGTACTTGGGAAGATGTACCTTCTCATTGTGTAGGTCGGCATCCATTTCGGAAGCCTCTCTGCTCTCTTTTTTTAATGCTTCTGACGATACGCCTGCCTCATAGTAGTAGGTGTATGCGTTGGGGGCAGGCATGGTGGGAGTTGGAATATTGACGGTTGGGTTTGTGTTCATTTCGCGGAACGCCAGTCCTCCCGTTACTATCAAACCGCATCCGATAACTCTGTAAACGCGCATATAGGCTGGGCTTAGCAGGCGGTTGCGTTTTCGTACCAGTTCAACGGAGAAGGGCATTCCTCCCTGTGCGTTCTGGACAGTTTTGAGAGTATGCTCTAGCCCTTGAGGTGGTAGAGGGGAGTTACGGAACGCTTTTATGACTGTGTTTATTTCAGCGTCGGCACGTCGGTTTTGGCGGCATTCTGAGCAGGTAAGCAGTCGCCATACCTTAGTGAGGCGATTTTTAGTGTGGTTGTGTACGCACTTCTTCATGATTGACCTCCGTTGATTCGGGCATGATCGATAGGGATAAAGGAGCTGTGTTTAGGGTGATGCGCGGGTTCTCATCTCGCAGTAGTTGGCGGAGATGTTGACGCGCAGTGAAGAGACGTGATTTGACCGTACCTGGCGGTACGCCGATAATCTCCGCGACTTCCGCTATGGAGAGATCTTGAACGTGGTATAGGATAAAAGCCCCTCGATGCTCTTCGGACAGTTGGGAGAGAGCATTTGCTATGTCTAACGAGAGAAGTATGTCGCTTTGCTCTGTGTCTGGTAGTTCCCCTAACAGTGAGAGAGAGGTACACTCTTTTTTGTCGCGTTGCCAGTGGAGATACTCATTCCATGCGATACGGTGTAGCCATGTACGTATCAATGAGTGGTTTCGGAAGCTTGCGACTGCCTGCCATGCCTTCACAAAGGTCTGTTGTGTGAGGTCTTGCGCGGTATCAGGGTTACGGCTTAGATGGTAGAGCAGACGATAGATACGGGGGTAGTGTGCGCGCACGAACCAGTCTCCTGCCGCTGTGTCTCCTTTGAGGAGTGCTTGAACCCAAAAGCGCTCTTTTCGTAGCATTTTCATCTCCCGAACGTGTGTGTTCTGACTCTATAGAGCCGTGAGGTGGGGCGGCGGTTCAGTGTTTTGTGAGGTGTTTTGAAAATATGTGTAATGAGTGATAAATGAAAAGGGTGTGTTTCACTTGAGTTGAATGGAGTGGGCGGATTAGTCTCCTCATTGGGTATTCTGGTAGTTCCCACACCGCCATATTCCCGGAGGAACCGATGTCCGCCCACTCCCAAGAGATTGTACACCAAGTGCGTCAAGAAT
>JAPLCR010000381.1 GCA_026392135.1 Armatimonadota bacterium | reverse complement strand
AGGGAGACTCCTCGGTTCCTAAGAGGTTCGCGATATATCCTCTCGGCACGATTTGCCCTCGAAGCTCTCCGGTGGGGTTGCCCGTAGTTCGTAGCTCCACATAAGTCCGTCCGCTTAGAACTGCATTTATTGCATCGGCGAAACTGCTCACTCCTGCGGCTGCCTGGGGCTGTAGATCCGAGGGTACGAGGTTTTGCCCTGCATTGACAATAGTAAATATGGCGGGACCATTTGTAAGCGGATCGCCCACGCGCACAGTGATAGAGGTCGTAGTTGTCAGGTTTAGCGAATCAAAACTCACGCCAATAGAGTCTTGTTGTCTGCTGATTACAAAGAGAGCAGAGGCTTGCGCCGTTGTTGTAACAGGTGCAGGCACGATATTCAGACCGTTTAGGGCACAGTAAAGGTTTACGGCTCCTATCTGTCCGCGTATTTCGCCTCCTGCATTTGCTGTCGTGTGTACATTGAAGTAGCAGTGCCCCGCTGAAATGGCTAGTAGCGCGTTGGCATAGTTATTCACCCCAGCAGAGGGCTGTGCGGTGAAGTCGCTGTCGTTCAAGGTCACGTTGATATTGGAGAGGTTTTGGGGCGTAACACCTGCATCAAACAGTTTAAAGATGACGGGACCATTTGCCCCTGGGCTACCTACATGGATATGTGCCATCGTCACCCCTACAATGCCCGTTAGGTTAATTCCCACCTGAATAGAGCTAAGGTCGGATTTAATCACAGCGGTTCCGATTCCACTGGCTCCCGAAGCAGGAGGGGTAGTCTCTTGTGAAGGGCGTAACACCGACTTTAGTATGGTGTCTTGTCCGGTAAGAACGGTAGTGCTACTGCCACCGCCGCTACTACAGCCCTCCAAGCCAATTAATGACCCTACGATAGTGGCTCCTGTAGCACCCAAGAATCTCCGCCGAGATAAGGATTTGCTGTTCATCATTCCCAAAATACTCCTTTGAAAGTTTGGCGACATCTAATATCAGGGGGGCAGTGTTGTATTAGAGCAGATGTGCCATGACCGATTGAGACTTACTCTTCTCTATTTCTACATAGAGGCTCCTATTTCCTGTCTGACATCTCTCCTAAGATTTGACGTGGTAAGAAGGGCTTAGAGTGTCTCTCTACCCTCGTTTTCCTCAAAATTTAGCGAACGGGTACGGATATTAGGATGGTGCGTAAAGAGATCCTCTTGGAAGAGTTGTTCTAATTCAGAAAAACAGCCCTCTCCTCAACTCTCAGGAGGACAAGGAAGGAGGGTTCATTGTGGGTAAAGTCAGGGTACAATTAGGATTAGTATTGTGCCTGTTCCTGTTAAAGAGGAAACATCATGATACCCACCTCAATTCGTCGTGAAGAGCATAGTACTTCGCCTATCGGGTTCCGCGCTATTGCAGGGCGACATCAATCCGTAGGACGGACAGCGGTAGAGCAGGTTGAAAAGATTAGCCTGAAGGCTGCCCAACCTACTTGATTGAAATACTCTTTGTGGTTGCAGAAAGGAGCCATCCCTATGAGCCTTGACTCTTTCAGTGTGAGCCGTCGAACCGTATTGAAGGGAATTGCGATGAGCGCAGTTGCCTGTGAAACGAGTAGCCTCGCTACCTCCGCATCCCCTTTGCCCAGCCGTGCTATAAAACTACCTCGTGCTACTCCTGAGAGCCAGGGGGTTGCATCGGAGGGAGTTCGCGCTTTTGTGGAGGGTGTTGAGAAGAGGGTAGGCGGTCTGCACAGCTTCATGTTACTCCGACACGGGCAGGTTGTCGCGGAGGCGTGGTGGACACCCTATGCGCCCCAGCACCCTCATATGCTCTTTTCTCTTAGCAAACCCCAGTATTGGGTTGAGAAGTATCAACAAAGGCAAATAACGTTAGTGTTGACGAAAGTGAGCGCTTTT
>JAPLCR010000694.1 GCA_026392135.1 Armatimonadota bacterium | reverse complement strand
GAGAAGTTTTTTTATACCCTCATAAACAACTCGTAAAGGCACGCCTGATTTCCGTAGCTTCTCCACAAAAAACTTGTAGTTCTCGACAACTCGAGTTGAAGATTGTTCCGGCATCTCTCTGCCTTGCAATACCCGTTTTAACGTCTCCTTGTCATTTTGTGTAAGAAGTAGTTTGTAGTATAAGTCCCCCTCTTCCTCAGAATTAAACAGGTAGTAGTTCCCAACTCTTCTGCGATTGATACCCACATCTTGCTCATCATCGCCTAATACCTCCGCTACTGCTGCTAGGAGGAGGGAGAGCGTAGTCAAGCGCTGCTGTCCATCAATAAGTAGTAATTGAGGGACATTACTGACATTGTAAATCCCTTTGGCAATATATACGATGGAGCCGACGAAGTGGGCTTGCGCCGTATCGTCCTTTCCGACCCGTACAATATCCAGCCAAAGTTGCTGGCACTGCGTCAAATTCCAAGAATATATTCGCTGATAGATTGGAATGATGAACTGTTTTGGCGCTCGCAGGAATTCAAGTAGGTTGGTTTCAAATGCTTTCAAGTGCATCTCCTAGTGTAACAATTTCCCTCTTACACCTAATATCGCCTTCATTTTCGATTTAGCGGCACGAGGTTCCCTCTCCGTTTCGGAGAGGGTTAGGGAGAGGTTAAAACTACTCCGCCCAGGTAGACTGTTTCCCCAATAACTGCTCCATCGAGTTGCGGAAGTCGTCGGTATACTCGGCGATAAGCGCGGTGCGAATGACGGTGCGCTTGCGCCCGGTGCAGACATGGATAAAGATGGGACGCGCATTGCCGTTTCCGCGATGGCTTTCGATGGCTTCGCGCACATAGCGCATAACGTTTCGCTTGCTCTCGTCCAGTTGCACGATGATACGGTTATTCCCGTTCTGGTTGGCGGAGCCGCTCGCCCCCACAGCGGTCACTGCGTCCGCCAGAATCTCCACTGTCGCGCCGCCCTCTTCGTCGTCGCGAACGCGGTCTCGGTAGCTCGCTTTGCCTTTCAGAATGACGATTTTGTCCTTCTCTAGCAGGTCGCGGTAACTGGCGTAGTTTGAGGGGAACATGGTGCAACTGACGCTCCCCGTAATGTCTTCCAGTGTGAAGAATATCATCGGTTCGCCGGACTTTTTCGAGGTGAAGGGCTTTGTCGCGGTGATAATACCGCCCAGAAAGACCTCTGTGCGGTCTGGAATCTCGGCGAGTTCGACGATTTTGGTCACTCTCTGCCGCTCGAAGGTCTGTATATGCGCGTGTAGCGGGTGGTCGGAGATGTAGACCCCTAGCAGGTCGCGCTCGAAGTTCAGCAGTTGCTCACGCGGATATTCGGGGATATTCGGAATAGGAATCTCCTCCATCGCCGCGCTACTGTCGTCGTCCCCGCCGAACATATCCATCATCGAACCCTGCCCGCTCTTCTTCTCTTTCTGCGCCTTTACCGCAATCTGACACGCATCGTCGAGAATATGCACGAGGGCGCGACGCGCCTTGTGTTGCGCGAACTGGTCGAAGGCTCCGGTGTGGATGAGCGTCTCGATTACGCCCCGCGCAACGCCCGTCCCCTCCTCCGCCATCACGCGATAGCAGAAGTCGGAGAGCGAAGTAAACGCGCCCCCCTGTTCCCGCACGCGAATAATGCTCTCTACGGCGGCGCGTCCCACGTTCTTAATAGCGACAAGCCCAAAGCGAACCGCACCGTCCTCCACCGAAAAGTCGGCGATACTTTTGTTGATGTCGGGAGGTAGCACGGCGATATTCATGCGCTTGCAGTCGTCCATACAACTGACGAGTTTGTCGCTCTTTTCGATGTAGCACGCCATCAACGCCGCCATATACTCAACGGGGTAGTGCGCCTTGAGGTAGGCGGTCTGATAGGAGAGCATGGCGTAGCAGACGGCGTGCGCTTTGTTGAAGGCATACCCCGCGAACGGCTCCAGCAGGTTGAAGATGTTGTCGGCTATCTTTTCGTCCACGCCCTTGACCTTCGCACCCGCAAGGAAGTTTTCGCGCTGTTTCGCCATCTCCTCTTTCTTCTTTTTACCCATTGCGCGACGGAGGAGGTCGGCTTGCCCCAACGTGTAGCCAGAGATTATCTGCGCTATCCGCATAACTTGGTCTTGGTAAACGATAACTCCGTAGGTCTCTTTGAGCAGGTCTTCCAGCCAGGGGTGGGGGTATTTAATCTTCTCTAGCCCGTGCTTGCACTTTATGAACTGCGGGATGTGCGCCATCGGTCCGGGGCGGTAGAGCGCCACCATTGCGGCGAGGTCGCGAACGTTGGAGGGCTTCAACTCCTGAATATAGCGGCGCATCTGCGGCGACTCCAACTGGAACACGCCCACGCACTCGCCATTTCCGAGCAGTTCAAACGCCTTCTTGTCGTCTAGCGGTATCTTCTGAACCTCTATCTCAACGCCGTGAGTCGCCTTGATGTTGTGAATGGCTTGCCCCAAAATCGAGAGGTTAATAAGCCCCAAAAAGTCCATCTTGAGCAGACCGATAGTCTCAAGAGTCCCCGCCGAGTACTGCGTCACATAGCCGCCATCGGCGGAGCGCGTGAGCGGCGTGTACTCGACGAGCGGGTTGTGCGAAATCATCACGCCCGCCGCGTGTACGGAGGCATGGCGCGAAATTCCTTCAAGGCGCTTGGCGGTGTCGATGAGGGTTTTCGCGTTGGGGTCTCGCTCGTAGGCGTTGCGGAACTCCGGGTTCGCCTCTAACGTCTTGTCTATGGTCATACCAACGGGGATGGTGGGAATCATCTTGCACAGTTTTTCGGTTTCGGCGGAGGGCATACCGAGCGCGCGTCCTGCGTCTTTCAGCACAGCGCGAGAGGCGAGCGTTCCGAAGGTGATTATCTGCGCGACACGCGCCTCTACGGGGTTCGCTTGTTGCGGGCTGTACTTCTTGGTTACATACTCAATCACGTCCTGCCGACGCGAGTCCTCGAAGTCCATATCCACGTCGGGCATGGCGATACGCTCCGGGTTCAGGAAGCGCTCAAAGGTGAGTCCGTACTCCACCGGGTCTATATCGTGAACATCCACAAGATAGGAGGCGAGACAGCCCGCCGCGGAGCCGCGCACTCCATAATAGATTCCGCTTTCGCGGGCGAACTCGGCGAAGTCGCGGACAATCAGAATGTACTGAGAAAAGCCCGTCTTCTCGATAATGCCGAGTTCGTACTCAAGGCGGTCTTTCACCTCTTGGGAGGGCTTGCCGTTGTAGCGGCGCTCCATACCTTCATACGAGAGGTTCGTGAGGTGCTGGTGCGGAGTTACGCCGTCCGGTATGCCCGGCGAGGGCATGGGGCACCGCCCGAACTCTAGCTCGACATTGCACTTTTCTGCGATTTCGAGGGTCTGCTCTACCGCGCCCTGATGTTGCGGGAAGATGTCGCGCATCTCCTGCTCGCTCTTGAGGTAGAACTCTTGCGAAGCGTATTTCAAGCGGTTCGGGTCGCTGACGACGGAACCTGTGCCGATACAGAGCAGAATGTCGTGCGCGTCCGCGTCCTGCTTCCCTAGATAGTGAACGTCGTTCGAGCAGATGACAGGGAGCTTTAACTCTTTTGCAATTTTGAGTAGGTCTACATTGACAAGTGCTTGTTCGGGCAGGTTATGGTTTTGAAGTTCAATATAGTAGTTTCCCTCACCGAAGAGGTCGCGGTAGAAGCCCGCCGCGTCTCTCGCCTTCTCGTACTCTCCCTTCATTAGCGCGTTGTTGATTTCGCTTCCCAAGCAGGCACTCGTCGCGATAATGCCCTCATGGTACTGTATGAGGAGGTCGCGGTCTATACGGGGCTTGTAGTAGAAGCCGTCTATCGCGGCGATGGTGGTGAGTTTGAGGAGGTTGTTGTAGCCCGTGAGGTTCTTCGCGAGTAGCACCATGTGGTAGGCGGCTTGGTCTATGCGGGGCTGTTTGTCCTTGTGGGTTCGCGGCGCGATGTATGCCTCCACGCCGAGGATGGGCTTGACTCCGTTCGCTTTGCACTTCATGTAGAAGTCCGCGACCCCGTACATAACGCCGTGGTCGGTGATAGCGAGGGCGGGCATCTCCATCTCCGCCGCCCGCTTAATGAGGTAGGGGAGGCGGTTCGCGCCGTCTAAAAGGCTGAATTCGGAGTGGCAGTGGACGTGGACGAAGTTCTTGCTGGCAATCATGGGCGGGTTCTAGCCTCGTGGTAGGGATTTGCAAGGAGCCTGCACATATAGAGATAGCAGTTAGGGGCGACCTCTATATCTAGCGTATAGCGTTCTCTATTTTAGCCGTTCTGGGGGAGAGAGTCAAGGAGAAAGTTGGCATTTTTGAGCCGCAATGCATAACCTTCCCGTTTCAAAAAGAGATGAC
The DNA here is from genome assembly GCA_026392135.1 of Armatimonadota bacterium. Lineage (GTDB taxonomy): Bacteria > Armatimonadota > Chthonomonadetes > Chthonomonadales > Chthonomonadaceae > CAIJLM01. Next base: position 1,375 of record JAPLCR010000694.1, on the reverse strand, counting down.
TATAGCATAAGCAATTTTGTTCGGAGGCTCGCCTCCGCGCAATGTGATATAATGAAGAGAAGCGAAGAAAGCGAGGTGAGTCTATGTCTGTTACGATTGAGTTTCCCGATACTATCGCCCGCGAACTGCGTACTTTGATGAGCGAAGCGGAGTTGAATCGCAAAGTACTCGAAGCCCTTTTACTGGAAGCCTATCACAACGGGGCGCTCTCCAGAGGGCGGTTAGCCGAACTGCTTGGCTTGAGTTTTCACGAATGCGAGGAGTTTCTACAAAAAAGGGAGATTTCCTACAACTATAACCTTGATGCTTTGGAGGAAGACCGCCGTGCGATGGAACTGCTGAAGAGCGCAGGGTAAAGCATGATAATCGTTTCCGATACAAGCCCCATAAACTACCTTGTTTTGACGGGCTATATAGACACGCTCCCGGCTCTCTTTGGGGAAATCATAGCACCCAAAGCCGTCTATCAGGAGTTGCTACACGCCAAAGCCCCCGCAGTTGTAAAGGAGTGGGTCAATTCCAAGCCGAGTTGGTTTACAGTCCACGAAGTCGTAAACCTTTTCAGCGCGGAAGAGTTGGGTGTAGGAGAACAGGAGGCAATTTCTCTAGCCGTACACCTGAAAGCGAACCTGTTCTTGTGCGACGATATGGCGGCTCGGCAGTTTGCGAAGCGACAACATCTGCTTGTGCTAGGCACACTTGGCATTTTAGAGGAGGCGGCGAAACAGAACAGGCTCAACCTACAGGAAGCCGTTCAAAAACTAACTGCGACCTCGTGCCGCCTTCGCGCAGATGTTATCCGAGAGGCTCTTATGCGTGATGAGAAACGCCGCGAAGGGTGAGGCGATTTAGTCCGCGCCATACCTGCCGCCGATTCGCAAAGAGATAGAGTCAAACAGTCGTCCCTATTTTAGCCGTTCTGGGGGAGAGCGTCAAAGAGAAAATTGGGAGTTTTTGAACCTAACCACCGCCCCATTCTCGAAATGGAAAGAGGTGACTATAGCGCAAGTAGCTTAGTTTGGAGGTTTGCTTTCGCGCAGTAGGATAGAATGGAGAAGAGTGGAGAAAGCAAGGTGAACTATGTTCATAACGATTGGGATACAAAACAGGTCAGTAATAAGGAACATTTAGTCGAGATTCGCGCTCTAAATAGACAAGGCAGCCTGATAACACATTACTGTACGCTTGTCTACTCTGTAGAGGGATGTAAGATATTTGACTATGTGAGTGTGTATAACAATACCTTCGCCAAAAAATCGGGGTTTCGTAACAAAAAGTAGGGCTTATGGAGTACCGTTAAAGTGACAAAACTACAACGGAGGAACTCCTCAGCCCATGCCCGATATTCTACCCCTTTTACTGAGTTTGCAAACGG
>JAPLCR010000222.1 GCA_026392135.1 Armatimonadota bacterium | reverse complement strand
CATGGAAACTCAGAGGAGAAGAGACACTCACTGCCTGTCAGAACATGATGCAAAAGGCGCTAAAGAGTTCCTTGCCCCACCCTGCCTAATTTCTACTCCCATAACCCTGAACTCTTACGCAGCCCGTATCCTCGATATAGTGTATAATAGAAATAGGTGGAAGCCCGATTAGGGCGGTACAACCTGCGAACCTAGTAGACTTAGCAGTGACGATTGCGCTAACTTTAGCGTACTATATAAGTGGGAACTTTTCGCCTCCCGTGATGGAAGCAAGGAAATGATGAGAAATACGATACGTAACCAGTTCAAGATGTGGAAGCCCTTAGTAATACTAGGGCTATTGGCGGGCTGTCTTTTCAGCTCTGCACTCTCTGCGTCCGCCGCGTCGCTCTCCTTTTCCGTGAATGGAACGAATGCCGCGACGGGAACCTCTCTCGTTGGTTGGGCGAACTTCGTCTACGATTCAGCAACAAATAACCTTTCGGTGCAGGTAATAAACGGCTCAGGCATCGCGTTGCAAAGCACAGATGTACTCACTGGTATCTACTGGCAGCGAACAAATTTGTCTGCTTCTCTGTCTCCTGCGTCTGCCTCGGCGACAGGAACCTCCATCATCTGGAACAAAACGGCCTCCAGCATCGGTTCTATGTGGCAGTTCAATTCGGGTATCGCGGGCCCCAGTAGCACAAACGAGGCTATCACTACCGTTAGCGGCATCAAGGGCGGTATCGTGAACGGAATAAGTAAAACCTCCTCCTCTAACACTGTGTTGACCTCTACACTTGTGCAGAACGAGATGACGTTCAACTTGAACTCCGCCAAGGGCTTTAACTTTGTTCGGCTGACGCGTCGATTTCAGAATGTCTACTTTCAGTTTGGAGGTTCGCTATCGGGACCGCGCCTTCTTGCAAAGCTCACCGTACCTGAACCCGGAACTGTCGCCCTCCTAGCCAGTATGAGCGCAAGCTCTCTAATGGTCGGCTTCCGCAGGTATCGCCGCTACCGAACAAAGTAGTTTTTAGCGTCTCTTGTATTGCCATAGTCTCGTATACCCTCCCAGTTCAACTTCTGGGAGGGTTTTGTCATACTGGTACTCTTACCAGAAGAGGCAGAATACAGACCATTTTGCCTCCTTCCGCACCTATCTCATCAAAACGAGATTTTAGCGTCGCCTAATCGCAAAGTAGAGCGAAGCCTAACATCGTGAAAAAATGCACAAGATAGTAAAATACCTCTTGACTTGCTCCCCTGCTATTGGCTATACTCTATTCAACCGTGTGAAAGAGATTAAAATCAAAACACATACGGAGACAGGGCGAGGAATTTTCCTCCTGCCCAAACATACATGGAGTTGCCTGTATGGCTCAGATATTTCATCCGAGGGCGAACATCCTCGCAAAATTTAGCCTTATCCTCCTCGCGACGGGGCCCCTACTACTTCTCCTCATTGGTACAGGGGTTAGCCGCGCCTCCTACAATACCAAAGTAGGTATGGTTGCCGACCAACCTGTTCCATTTAGCCATGAACACCACGTCAGCGAACTAGGGATAGACTGTAGATACTGCCACTCGAACGTGGAGAACTCTGCACACGCCACCGTTCCGCCTACTGAGACCTGTATGTCCTGCCACTCACAAATCTGGACAAACAGCCCTCTGCTGGAGCCAGTGCGCCAGAGCTATAAGACGAACACGCCTATCAAGTGGGCGCAGGTGAACAAAGTTCCTGAGTTCGTCTACTTCAACCACAGTATTCACATCAAGCGTGGGTTGAACTGCAATATCTGTCACGGCTCCGTCCAGCAGATGCAGCTCGCCTCCAAAGGTAAAGCCTTCTTCATGGTCTGGTGTCTTAACTGCCACCGCAATCCCGAAAAATTTGTGAACGACCCCGATAAGGTGTTTAGTATCTACGAAAAGGGACTAAAGGGAACCGACCACGAATACGCAGACCTGCTTCCTGAAGAGCGCGACATTCTCAACAGCGGCGAGCATACGCGAACTCCTGAAGAGCTAGCTAAAGGGGAGGCGTGGGTGAAGAAGTTCGGCATAAAGAAGAAGCAGTTGGCTGACTGCTGGATATGTCACCGCTAAGCACAATTTTCGTTCGCACAACGTCCTACTAACTAGGTGTCCACATTATGGAGAATCCGCAGAAGACAAAACTCAATATCGAACAGATACGCGAAAGCCTTGCCGACAAAAAAGGGCAGGAGATGTGGCGTGGTCTGGGAGAACTTGCCGGAACCGATGAGTTCCAGCAGTTCCTAAACGATGAGTTTCCACAAATAGCCCGCCCGCTAAACATGAAGATGGATCGCCGTCAGTTTATGACGCTATCGGGAGCCTCTCTTGCCCTCGCAGGGCTGTCAGGCTGTCGCTTCCTGCCCCAAGACCGTATCGTTCCTTACGTGAAAGCCCCCGAAAACACCGTTCCGGGAAGGGCACTCTACTACGCATCCACTGCCCTCTTTCAGGGGTATGGGCGCGGTATCGTTGTGGAAAGCCATGAGGGACGACCCACCAAAATCGAAGGCAACCCCGCACATCCCGCTTCACTAGGCTCCACCGATGCCTTCGCGCAAGCGGAGATACTCAGTCTCTACGATGCAGACCGCTCTAAAACCGTCTTCGGTAAAGGGCAGCCTAATTCGTATGATGCTTTTCTGACAGCGGCACGTGAGAGCCTTCTCAAGCAAAAAGACAAACAGGGCAGCGGTATTCGTATACTTACGGAAACCGTCACCTCTCCAACGCTATACGCTCAGATACAAGCCTTCCTTGCGCTCCATCCGCAAGCAAAATGGGTGCAGTACGACCCCATCTCACAAGACAACGTGCGCCAAGCCTCCCAGCTAGCCTTCGGGAAGGTCGTTAATACCGTTTATCAGTTTGATAAAGCAGAGCGTATCCTCTCTATAGACAGTGATTTCTTTGCAAATCACCCCGGAAGCGTGCGGTTTTCTCGCGATTTTAGCGATAAACGCCGTGTGACCGAAGAGAGAAAAGAGATGAACCGCCTGTATGCGGTTGAGTGTACCCCGAAACTCACGGGCGGCATGGCTGACCACCGCTTCCCGGCGCGGGTAAGCGATATGGAAGCGATTGTCGCGGCGATCGCGGCGAAAGTCGGCGTAACAGGTATTACCCCGCCCCCCGTCACTGCTACTTGGATAGACGCGGTTGTAGAAGACCTGAATGAAAACAGAGGGCGCTCCCTCGTGATAGCAGGTGAGCATCTTAGCCCTGCAACGCAAGCCCTTGTTCATGCCATTAACGCTCAGCTAGGTGCAGTAGGTAGCACTCTTGTCTACACCAACCCAGTGGAGGCACTGCCCTCTCAGCAAACGGAAGATATGCGCTCACTCATAGCGGATATTCAAGGGCAAAAAGTAGATGTTCTACTGATACTTGGTGCGAACCCCGCCTACCACGCTCCCGTTGACCTCCAGTTTGGTGCGAACCTTGTCACAGTGCCCTTTACCGTACACCTTGGGCTACACCGTGATGAAACAGGCTTTATTGCCGACTGGCATATCCCAGAAGCACACTTCCTAGAGGCGTGGGGGGATGCGCGTGCCTACGATGGAACGGTTTCCATTGTTCAACCGCTTATCAACCCTATCTATGAGGTGTCAAAATCTGCGCTTGAACTGCTCGCCGCCCTGCAAGGTAAGCCTGCAACAAGCGAAGAGGCAGTGCGCGGATACTGGAAGGCACGCCTCAATATCACCAACTTTGATAAAGCATGGCGTAAAATTTTGAATGAGGGAGTCGTTCCTGCAACCGCCGAAGCACCGATAGTGGTCGCGCTCAAGCCCGATTTTGCTCCAGGAATATCTCTTCAGGCGATCCCATCCGGCAACCCGCAAAACATCGAAGTCGTATTCGCCCCCGACCCCACCGTATGGGATGGGCGTTACGCAAATAACGGTTGGCTTCAAGAGCTGCCTAAGCCCATGACCAAATTGACATGGGATAACGCAGTGCTAATGAGCGTCGCGACCGCCAAACAACTCGGTGTGAGTAATGAGGACATCGTTGAAGTTGAGCTTGGTAATCGCAAGGTAAAAGGTCCCGTCTGGTTGGCTTTCGGTCATGCAGACAACTCCATTACACTGCACCTCGGCTATGGGCGTATCAAGGGCGGTGCAATTGCGGCAGGTGGTAAAGGAATAATGCCCGTCAATGGTTGGGACGGCGCAGGTTTCGATGCAAATCAGCTTCGCTCTACAGGCGCGCTCTGGGTTAGTACCGGAGTCTCCATTAAGAAGGCGGGTGGAACGTGGAAGATTGCCACCACCGAAAACCACAACATTATCGAAGAGACCAATGGGAAAGATGTCGACAGTACCTTTAAGCGCGATATTATCCGACTGACAACTCTTGAAGAGTATAAGCAGGGCAAATTTGGAGAGCCTGAAGAGGGACCCAAGCCTGCGGGGCATGGCGAAGGGCATCACGAAAAAGAAGAGCCTGTCTCCATGTATCCCAAAGTCGTTGGTGGGCGCGAAGAGCTGGGCAGTATCGGCGGCGTAGATTACGACTACAAAGAGTACAACGCTTGGGCGATGTCGATTGACCTGAATACCTGTACAGGGTGTAACACCTGCACCATTGCCTGTCAGGCGGAGAACAATATCGCGATTGTTGGGAAAGACCTTGTAATGCGCGGGCGCGAAATGCACTGGATTCGCATAGACCGCTACTACAAGGGCAGTCTTAGTAACCCGCAGACCTACTTCCAGCCGGTTGGGTGTCAGATGTGCGAACTCGCGCCGTGCGAACCCGTCTGCCCTGTTGCCGCAACCGTACACAGCCATGATGGTCTAAATCAGATGGTCTATAACCGCTGTATCGGTACAAAATACTGTTCCAATAACTGCCCGTAAAAAGTGCGCCGTTTCAACTTCCTTAACTACACAGACCATACGGAAGAGCCTTACGCCGTAACTATGCTGGCGCGAAACCCTAACGTAACCATGCGTGCTAGAGGAGTTATGGAGAAGTGTACCTACTGTGTGCAACGTATTAGCGCGGCACGCATTGAGGCGAAAAAAGAGGGGCGACCCATTAAAGATGGAGAGGTGGTATCCGCGTGCCAGCAGGCGTGCCCCACAAAATCTATCACCTTCGGCGATATGAACGACCCCAAAAGCGAAATTGCCAAAGTGAAAAAGCAACCTCAAAACTATATTCTGCTGGAAGAGCTGAACACGAAACCGCGAACGACGTATCTTACCCGTCTGCGGAATCCCAATCCCAAACTTGGGAAGGAGTCCTAATAGATGTCGGCAAGAGAAAAACTCAACGACGACCTCATCTTAGGGAAGCATACTTTTCGTACCATAAACGATAAAGTAAATAACGTCGTCCTAAATCAGAACTCTCATACTATTCCGTGGGCGGTCTGCTTCATGGTTGGATTTATGCTACTCCAACTAATGGGGTTGGTCATACTCTGGTTGCTCTATCGCGGAATCGGTATCTGGGGAGTCAATAACCCCTCTATGTGGGGTTGGGACATTATCAACTTTGTCTGGTGGATTGGTATCGGACACGCAGGAACCCTAATCTCTGCCATTCTCTTGCTACTAAAACAGAGCTGGAGAAACTCGATTAACCGCTTTGCCGAGGCGATGACCCTCTTCGCCGTCGCTTGTGCAGGGCTTTTCCCGCTACTCCACACAGGGCGACCCTATATGGCTTACTGGATGTTCCCCTACCCGAACGTCCTCGCGATGACCCCGAACTTCCGTAGCCCGCTCCTCTGGGACGTGTTTGCAATATCAACCTATGCGACAGTCTCCGCAGTTTTCTGGTTCTTAGGGCTTATACCCGACCTTGCAAGCCTACGAGATAAGAGCAAGAACCCGATATTTAAGGGTATATTCGGTGCCTTAGCCATGGGGTGGCGTGGTGCGGCGAGCCACTGGCAACGCTACGAGTCGGCTTATATTATGCTGGCTGGTCTCTCAACACCGCTTGTTCTCTCCGTTCACAGTATCGTTAGCTTTGACTTTGCCGTTGCGAACTTGCCCGGCTGGCACGTTACGCTCTTCCCGCCCTACTTCGTTGCAGGAGCCGTCTACGCGGGCTTTGCGATGGTTCTCACCCTCGCTATTCCCGTTCGCGCATGGTACAACATGAAAGACTTCATCACCATGCGCCACATCGACTGGATGGCGAAGGTTATGCTGGCGACGGGGCTTATCGTCTTCTATGGGTATCTGTGTGAAGGCTTCTTCTCATGGTATAGCGGCAACGTTTTTGAAATCGACATGATGCGCTTCCGTATGTTCGGACCCTACGGCTGGGCATACTGGATGCTCATACTCTGTAACGGAATTGTGCCGCAGTTCCTATGGTTCCCTAAGATACGTACCAACCTTGTAGCTCTGTTCATTATCTGCCAGTTTGTTAGCCTAGGTATGTGGCTAGAGCGATTCGTTATCATTACAGTCAGCCTTACCCGCGATTTCCTTCCCTCTTCATGGGGCTATTTTACCCCGACCATTTACGATATAGGGATGTTCGTGGGAACCGTCGGGCAGTTCACTTTCCTGATGTTCGGCTTCCTCCGTGTCTTGCCGATGATAAACAACTTTGAGATGAAAGAGTTGCTATATCGTATGACTGGACGAGGGCATCATCACGGACATACCGCCCATGCCCTTGAACCTGATTTGGCTGGGCACACCGCTGGCGATGGGGAGGAACACTAAGCCATGTCTCAACCTATCTATGCTATCGTAGCCGAGTTTGGCGATCCAGATGACCTTTTAGTTGCCGCTGAAAAAGTATACGCAGAGGGGTATCGAAAGGTAGAGGCGTACTCTCCCTTTCCCGTTCACGGCGTTGCAGAGGCTCTAGGTAACGACTGTAGTAAAACGCGCTGGACGTGTTTTCTTTCGGGAGTAGCAGGTGGTTTGGGTGGTTATCAGCTGGCCCCAGATGATACCCGTAGCGTATGAACTTACCATTCTTTGCGCCTCATTCGGTGCGGCACTCGGAATGCTCGGCTTTAACGGCTTTCCGCGCCCGCACCACCCAATCTTCAATGCGAAGAACTTTGAACGCGCCAGCCAAGACAAATTCTTTATTGGCGTGGAAGCAACTGACCCGAAATTCGACCTAGAAGCCACGGATGCGTTCCTGCGTTCGCTCGGAGCCGACGAAGTTTCGGTGGTAGAGGAGTGACCCTGTTGAGAGCGAAACATACAGTACAACAGAATATGCGCCCGTTTCGCACCCTACTCCTTATGAGTGGAGCAACGCTTGCGCTCTTCGCCGCAACCGGATGTCATATCGATATGTGGCGGCAGCCGAAAGTGCGCGGGCAGCAAGAGAGTACCTTCTTCGCTGACCAGTCCTCCATGCGTCTTCCCGTTCACGGAACCATCGCACAAGGGCAGGATAAGCAGAACGAGCCTCTGGAAACCGGATATGAAGACGGTCCCGATGGCAAAAAACGGTACGTGAAGACGATACCCCCGCCCATCGTGGTTACGCCCGAACTGCTCAAGCGCGGTCAGGAGAGATACGCCATCTTCTGTACACCATGCCATGGCAAACTGGGCGATGGAAAGGGCATGATTGCACAGCGCGGCTTCTCACTGCGCCGCCCGCCCGGAAATTACCACTCAGATCGTCTACGCAAAATGCCGATTGGTCACTTCTACGATGTGATTACGAACGGCTACGGCGCGATGTTTAGCTACGCTTCCCGCATTCAAGACACCAAAGACCGTTGGGCGATTGTCGCTTACGTCCGTGTGCTTCAAAAGAGTCAGGGCGCAACAGTGAACGATGTTCCCGAAAAGGATAAAGCAAAGTTGGAGATGGAAAGCGCAAAGCCCGCCGGCGAAACGAATAAGACTTCGCCACTGGGGAGTGAGGGACACTAAATGGCACTCTTCTTTCAAGTCTGGCTCTACGCATGGGTGACATGGATGACCATGACACTAGGTTGCGCGGCACTGCTCTATCTGCACCACGCAGTACGCGGAAAATGGAGCCTTGTGATACTCCGCACGCTGGAAGCCGGAGCAAAGCAACTGCTGCCCATGATGTTCTTGGGGTTGCCTGTGGTCGCATCGGTATGGATGGGAGAGAGTTCTATCTACCCATGGCTTGGCGAATTGAAGAACCATCCGCAAGTTCTTCCTAAAGCTGCCTACCTGAATCCAGCTCGCTTTACCGCCTTCTACTTTGCCTATTTTGTTATATGGTCGTTCCTCGCGACTCGACTAACCAATTCGGCGGCAACGCAGGATAAGAGTTTTGATGAGCGCGAACAGACCATGCGGTTGACCTTTGGTGCGTGGAGTATGGTTATTTTCATGCTCTCCATGACTCTCGCGTGGGTAGACTGGGTGATGTCGCTAGACCCGCTATGGTCATCTACCATGTTCCCTGCATGGTTTATGATGGGCGGATGCCTGATGGCACTCTCCTTCGCGGCGATACTCTTGACTTCGCGCATGAAAGAGGAGCCGTTTAACACTGCGGCAAGCGGAGAAGTACTTAAAGATATTGGGAATATGTTGCTGACCCTTACAATGGTGTGGGCATACTTTTCGCTCTCCCAGTTCTTGATAATGTGGTCGGCAAACATACCCACTGAAGTGAAGTACTATCAGAGCCGATTTGATGTGCCTGCGCTTAATGTTATGGGCGGAATACTCATTGCATTCCAGTGGCTCATCCCATTTCTTGCGCTACTCGCCCCACGAACAAAGAAGCAGCCTGCACTACTACAGAAAGTCGCTATCCTTATTCTGATAATGCGCTTTGTAGATATGTTCTGGACGGTGGTTCCGTTCTTTATGGCGAAAGGCAAGGGCATTGATACTACAACGGTTCTCGTCAATATCGCGGGTATGGTTGTATTTGGCGGAGTATGGCTTAGCCTATTCTTCAGTGACCTGCGCCGACATTCGCCGCTACCAAAGCACGACGCGCGTTTAGAGGAGGCTCTGAGCCATGTCCAGTCATAAGACCGCTCCAGTTATTCCCGACCCGAAAGGGTACGAATCCGCAGACATAGACTTAACGCCCATTAATAAGTGGATGGTGGCACTACTCGTCTTCGTGCTGGTAAATACCATTATCGTTGTCCCCATCTATCTCTTCTTACTGCCTAAGTCGACTGTGGGTGACGTGACACGCTTTGAAAAGCATCCCATGCCCGAATCTACTCCAGTGCTACAGGCTCTGCCAAAAGTCGAAATGAGAGATTTTCACATAGAGGAGCAAGCCAAAGCAGAGGGCTACGGTTGGGCAGACAAAAGCAAGGGAGAAGTTCGGATCCCTATTGAAAAAGCGATGGAACTGGTAGTAGAGAAGGGGGCGGATGGTGTTACCGTAGGGAACGCACCTGCGGTTAAACCTGAGGAGACTACACCTCTCTCTACCACCGAAGCGGAAAAGCCCCTTGTTGAAGCCAACACCAAGCAGGGCGAAGAGAAGCATAAAGAGAACAAAGAGCAGACCCTATCGCCAACAACGGACACAAAGCCTGCCGAGGCAACTAAAAAGAGCGGCGAATAAGAGATTTTGCGAAACAGCCCCTCAGAACTGCGGGGCAGAAAGATTCAGAGAGTAAGACCATGAGAACAGTTTCTGCACGGAACCGATGTGCGAAGCTACTCACCCTGTTCATAATCGGGTTGGGGGTAATCGCACAACCAGCGAAGGCGCAAACAGAGTTCAATCTGGCGCGTGATGTAAGCCTCGACCAAAAACTGGATGAGCAAGTCCCGCTGGATATTCCATTTAAAGACGAGACCGGGAAAGCAGTGCGAATAGGAGACTATTTCGGAAAGAAGCCCACCCTCCTAATGCTGCCATTCTACCGTTGTAAAGGGAGTTGTGCCCTAGAGTTAGAGGGACTCCTGCTGTCATTGAATAAGGTAGACTTCACCACCTCCAAAGAGTTTGATGTCGTGATAGTGAGTATTCACCCAAAAGAGACTCCCGAACACGCTGCCGCCAAAAAGCGGGAGATGATGAAATTCTACAAGAAGAGTGGGGTAGGGGCTTCGGGCTGGCATCTGTTGACAGGCGACTGGGATTCCATCATGCGCCTTACGAAAACTGTCGGCTTCAAGTTCGTCTACAACGAGCAGAAAGACCAGATAGCACACCCCGCAGGCCTGATGTTACTGACCCCTCAAGGCAAGGTTTCACGCTATTTTTACGGCGTAAACTATAAAGCGCAGGATGTACGGCTTGCAGTGGTGGAGGCGGGGGAGAATAAAATCGGCTCTCTTGTGGACAAGGTCATTCTCTATTGCTCTCCGTTCGATATGCACAAAGGGAAGTACACGTTGAGCTTTGTACGCCTGCTTCAGGTAGCAGGTTGTGGAACTGTGCTATTTTTAGCGATTTTGATTACCATACTTGCTGTGCAAAATCGGCGTGTGCCGCTCTATAAAGAAGACATTGCGAAATTGAAGAGCCAAACGCCGAAACAAGCGTAGTCGCAGGAGCGATCCGTATATGGGACTAGACAAATTAATAGGTGTAGATAAAATCCCCTTCTTTCCGCCAGAGGCTTCAACCTTTGCCCGGGAGATTGATGTTCTCTACCTTGTGACTTGGTTGCTGACGATACTGTTCTTAGGTATTGTTGTCGCGATGTTGGGAGTACTGGCATTTATCTATCGAAGAAAAAGCAAAGCTGACCGCTCCCATCCCATCCATACCCATCATGGTATTGAGTTGGCGTGGTCTATTATTCCCATGCTACTGGGATTAGTGATTTTTGTGTGGGGGGCGAAGCTCTACGCCGATGCCTATAAAGTGCCCGATAACGCCGAAGAGATTTTCGTCGTGGGTAAGCAGTGGATGTGGCATATTCAGCACACCAACGGTATTCGAGAAAATAATACCCTTACGGTGCCGACAGGTCGCCCCTTCAAGCTGACCTGTATCTCACAAGATGTTATCCACAGCTTCTTTATTCCGGCTTTCCGCATTAAGCGTGACGTTCTGCCCGGTAGTTACACCTCCGCATGGTTTGAGGCTACTCTACCCGGAAAGTATCACCTATTCTGTGCGGAGTACTGTGGCACTGAACACTCTCGTATGACTGGAACCGTAAATGTGTTGACCCCAGAGGACTACCAACGGTGGCTAGACCAAAAAGGCTCTAAAGAAGAGGTTGAGCCTAAGGCAGTTCGCGCCAAAACGATGGAAGAAGAGGGGCAAGAGATATTTGAAACGGTGGGATGTAGTAACTGCCACACCCCTGATACTACCCCTCGCGCTCCGTCTCTTTACGCAATCTACGGCAAAAAAAGGCAGATGCAGAACGGTGAGATTTTGACTGCCGACCGCAACTATCTGAGGACGAATATCCTTCAACCGAACGATAAAGTTACTGCAGGCTATGAAGCGACCATGCCGGTCTATCAAGGAAACCTGACTGAAGAGCAGGTAAACTCACTCCTCGCTTACATTAAATCGCTGGGAACTTCGGAAGAGCCGAAGCCCGCAGGCGGCGAAGTGAAAATTAAGAATGGCAAGGTCGTGAAGCCCGCCCAAGCCCCCAAGGCGATAAATAGTACTCAGGGAGGCAACTGATGAGCGAAGTACAACCCATCGAAGGGCAAAATAAACAGGAAGAGCCAAACTACCTTAACTGGAGCTACACCATTAAGTCGTGGCTCCTTACCGTAGACCATAAGCGGATTGCGATGCTGTACCTTGTGTCCATCACGCTGTTCTTTATAGTGGGCGGTGTTGCGGCAATGGCAATTCGGGCAGAGCTAGTCACCCCCAAAGCCGACCTGTTTAGCCCAGATACCTATAATAGAATATTCTCAGCGCACGGTATCGTCATGATATTCTTCTTCCTCATTCCGTCCATTCCCGCGACGTTGGGGAACTTCTTGATACCCTTGATGATTGGCGCAAAAGACCTTGCATTTCCGCGCCTAAACCTACTTAGCTGGTATGTGTATATGGCGGCGGGTACTCTTGCCGTCGTCGCGCTTGTGCTGGGCGGAGTAGATACAGGCTGGACGTTCTACACACCGTATAGCAGTACCTATAGCAATGGAAACGTGGTTATAGCACTCTTTGCGGCGTTCCTAGCAGGGTTCTCCTCCATCTTTACAGGCTTGAATTTCCTTGTCACCATTCATAAGATGCGTGCTCCAGGGCTTACGTGGTTCCGCCTACCGCTCTTTGTATGGGCAACCTATGCGACGAGTGTTATCATGTTGCTGGGTACACCCGTCGTCGCGATTACCCTGATGTTGGTGGTAGCCGAGAGAACGCTTCACTTCGGTATTTTCAATCCGGCAAACGGAGGAGATCCTATTCTCTTCCAGCATCTCTTCTGGTTCTACTCGCACCCTGCGGTCTACATCATGATTCTACCGGGGTTCGGAGTTATCAGTGAGATTATCGCCTGCTTCTCGCGCAAGCGTATCTTCGGTTACAGTTTTGTCGCCATGTCCAGCCTTGCGATTGCGCTTTTGGGCTTCTTCGTGTGGGGACACCATATGTTCACCACGGGGCAGTCTATGTATCAGGGGATGGTCTTCTCTATACTCAGTTTTGTGGTAGCGGTTCCCTCCGCAATTAAGATATTCAACTGGGCAGCGACGCTCTACAAAGGACGTGTCACTTTCCACTCCCCAATGCTCTACGCTATGGGCTTTATGGGGCTGTTTACCATTGGCGGATTGACCGGACTGTTCCTCTCCGATATGGCAGTGGATATCCATCTTCAAGATACCTACTTCGTCGTGGCACACTTCCACTACGTTATGGTGGGCGGAGCGATAATGGCGTTTCTCGGCGGTGTCCACTTCTGGTGGCCCAAGATGACGGGCAAGATGTACAATGAGCCGGCTGCCAAAATTGCTGCAATTTTAACCTTCATTGGGTTTAATGCAACGTTCTTCCCGCAGTTTGTTGTAGGCTATTTGGGGATGCCGCGTCGCTATGCAGTCTACCCCGAAGAGTTCCAGTTCTGGCACGTCTGTTCGACGATGGGCGCAACTCTGTTGGCGGTAGGTTACCTGTTACCGGGTATCTATCTTACCTACTCGCTCTTTAAGGGCGAGAAAGCACCAGACAATCCATGGGGAGGAGTAGGACTAGAGTGGCACACCACTTCACCTCCTAGCCCCCATAACTTCGACGAAGTGCCTATCGTCACTTGGGAGGCGTATGAGTACGATGTGGATGATGACGGCTCGATATACGACAGCCCCGTAATAACCGGCGAAAGCAATTCTAAGGAAGGGGAGTTCCATACGGCTTCTGCCGCCGAACACCCCGCAGGAGACTAAAGATGAGTGTGCCAGCCGTTCATGGCGAACATCCCCATAGCGATGACCCGCATCTTTTGTTCGCGCACCACTTTATAGAGCGCAAACAACAGGACGAAACCTACCTCGTGGGGATGTGGGCGTTCCTCGTTACCGAAATCATGTTTTTCGGGGCACTGTTCATCGCCTACATGGTCTATCGTAGTGTCTGGCCCGGAGAGTTTGGTGATTTCAGCCGAGCGCACCTTAGCACGTTTCTAGGGCTAATCAATACGTTTATTCTGCTGTTTAGTAGCCTTACTATGGCAATGTGTGTTCAAAGCGCACAGCGCAAACTTTATGGGCGTATGCAGATGTTTATGGTGGCAACCTTCCTATGCGCCTGCGGGTTCTTAGTCGTGAAGACCATCGAGTACAGCAGAAAGTATAACGAGAACCTGATTCCCGGGCCTCTCTTCCAATACTCTGAAGGACATGGGGCAGCATCTACTGGAGAGGTGTCCGCCGCACCAGAAAAGT
>JAPLCR010000357.1 GCA_026392135.1 Armatimonadota bacterium | reverse complement strand
TATAGTATACCACATTTGTGTTTCTAGGCGTTGATAAGATTAAATTATCACATCCTAGAAGTCACGCTTTCAATCTATAATTCAGAACCATTTTCAGTCGCATTCTACACGCCGCAACTCGGAGAGAGCCGCCTATCTTAAACCCTCCTGTGCATACTGAGGGCGGTTGCGTCCCGCACAGTGCGACGAAACCGCCCGCCCGATAGGATTTTGAGTTTCCGTGGTTTAACGCCTTTCAACCGAGGTTGAAACTAGGAGATAGAGCGAAAGCTGTCGTCGAATCTGAAGCAAGAAGAAGGGCGGGGCAAAGGATGAAGGCGTTGAACGATAACGGAGACGTAAACCTATGATTTCCCCTCAAATTTTTGAAGGCGCCGTGGAAGTGATCGCCAGTCAAATACGCTTGAGTAGTATCACGGGTAGATTACGAGCGATTGTTGTCCCTGAAAGTAGCGACATGGAAGCGGAAGAGTTCCAGGAGACCCTTGCCGGTATCCGACAACGATTCCTTCATTTTACAGCCACAAGGATTTCGAGTTCATCCCCAGATATCATAGATGAGTTCCGGTGGAAGAGTTCCCATATCCAATTCGTAGGAGCCGAACCGATTGAGATGGGGTCGCAAGTAGGGACTGAGAGAGGCAATCTCGGCGGTATTCAACGGATACCCTTCGCGCTCTAAATCCCGAAGCACACGGCTGAGCGAGAACACATTGTGGAAGATGACGCAGTTTGCCACCAGATGGTTGTACTTTATTATCTTGCGCTGTTCCTCTCGGTCGTTGGAGGCAATGGTTCCCTCGCCTCCGAACCCGACCCACTGCGTGAACCCATTATAGGGGGCAGGTAAGGATTCGTGTAAAAAACCCACACTTGTTCAGTCGGGCGCTGAAAGAGTCAAAGCCTGCTCCATAAACGGTCGTTTACGTGACTCTCATGTAGACACCTGTTTGTACTATTGAATCTGTCAGATAACCCGTCGCTCAATCTATGTTGCGTAAACGGTTGTTTCAATACGAGCGACAAGGGTTTAATCGGCGGAATAATGCCATTTTGGGGCGGCTTCGGCAAACTGCGCGCTTTTTACACGAATCCTTACCGCCCCCCATACAGAGATATAGAGACGCGCCAATGGACTTAGCGGACGCTTCACTGGCGGTTGCCGCCGAAGTTCTTAATGTCTAATGCCTATAGGTTGGCTTATAACAAATGTCCGATAATGTTTTCCTTGCAGTAGTGGGACAGTCGTTTCACTGGATGCTCGACAAGGACCAGGCGCCGCGCTATCTGAGCGCGCTGGTGGATGTAACCGAAGGATCCGTCGGTTTTGTCACACCGTGGAGCGTGTTCAGGAATCGAAGGGTTGGTGAACAGCCCTTTTTCCTCATGGTAAAGCCTTTACAAAATGTAATTGAGACAATGTTAATCTAAAACTACATTTTGGGGGAATGGGCGCTAATAGCCTGTTTCCAGTTCAGGCGGACTCTTCACGGACTCCATGTCCGGACTCGCGTCAGACTTATGCCGGACATTACGACGGACTCCATGTCCGCCTATTTCGTTGCCTTTTGAGATATGGGAAGCCTCTTCACGGACAAGAATAAGGGCGGACATTCGGACACGCGCCGGACTTACGCCGGACTCGCTCTTGTCTATGTCCGGACATTTGGACATCATACGCCGGACATGGCGCTCTGAGAGTCCGAGCCGCTTCCGCCACTGTTACCCACTCTTCTGCATCGCTCATAAGGTCGCTACTTCTGGTAGGGTCGGATTACCCGCAGGTCGGACAAGTGGGAGAAGTGTTTTATGTTGAGCGTCGCCAGCGTGTAGTTATGCCCCGTCGCTACGCAAGCGATAAGCAGGTCTAAGCGCCCTATGCCGTGCGATAAACAAAAAGGCGTGTAGCGATAGAGGCTCTTCTCCAAGTCGGTTGTAACGGATAGAGGATAGTGAACTTGAGCAGAAATTTCTCCACAGTCCGATACTCCTGCTTGTCGCGGCTTCCTCCCAAGAGTTCCAGCGCCGTAAAGCAAGAGACGGCGGGAAAATCAGGGAGCGATTGAAGCCAAGAGGTGGCGAAGGGCTGTAACCTGAGCAGGTCAATCATCACATCGGTATCGAGTATGAAGTCGCTCACGCGGTTTTTCCTTCGGGTTGCCCGTAGCGGAATTTTCGCGCCAACTCTTCGCTATCTTCGGGGCGGTCAGTCCATATCGGAAGCATCCCCTCTCGCTTCCACTCCTCAAGGGCTTCCGCAGGGGTCTGTTTCGGAGACGGGATAGGGAACTCTCCGGCGATAGCGCGGGAAAGATACTCCTCCACCGTCAAGCCCCGCTTACGCGCTTCGTTCGCGATTCGCTCTTGCTGTTCGGGTTGTAGTTCAATCGTAATGCTCATTTCGTTAGTCCTTTGCTCAAACGCCCTCAAAATCCCCCTGTTTTCGCCCTACGTTGGCTTGTGTGGCGCTGTACCCGTTTCAGAGGCTAATCTTACCCTCCGAAATTTCCAGAGAGTCCCCTTTTGAGGTCATCACGGCGTGTTTTTGGCTAGAATGGATGCAACCGAGTCGCGCTACCCGCTCCATGACCTTGGAACAAACAATGGCGTCCGCAAAATCCGGTAGGCATTTTAACACATCCGTAACGTAACGCCGCCCTCGATAGTAGGACTTGAGGTCAGAGACGCCCGCTTCTGGAAACCGCTCCCGCAACGAACCCAGCAGGTAGGCGCTGAGGCTCCCCATGAAGAACGCAAGCCCTACCGAGTTCTTAACCGCGACCTCGGAAACACAACGGAAATCAGAGAGACCAAAGTGTTGCTTTGCGTCTCGAAACTCAAACTCTATCTGGAAGCGCAACCAGCGTCAGCGCCCCTAAGCTCCTGTCGCTACTAAACAGGATAACATGGCTACTTCGCCCTGTCGCTAGGTGCGTCTTCTTGCAAATCCTCTACATGATGTATTAGCTCTTCTTTGCTTAAATGCTGGAGCAAACCGAGATTGTCTGACATGGTAAAATTTCCGTCTATAGGCACTCAATGCCTCAGACCTACAACACTCAGATTGAGATATGGAAATGAACGAGAGTTTCAAATCTACATTGATACTCTGAGGTATACGGCAGAATCGGAATGTTCTGGGTAACAAATTCACCGTCAGCCTTTAAATACCCTGCGTTATGCACAGCATAGTATTAGCAATCGGATAGATTGCTAATACTATGCTGTGCGATATACAGATGATATCTCTATTGCTCTGCCGTTTCTAACGACTGGCGAATATCCTTAAAGAGTAAAAAGAGATGTAGGGGGTTGGTAGGAGACTCTTCCATGCCGAATTTTAGATAAAATGCCTGAGCATCCTCGTCTTTGGCATGAACGAGAAATGCCCGTCCTCCTATGGCTTCCGCTCCTGCCAATGCACGCCGCAAAGCATCACGGAATAGGGCTTTACCGTATCCTTTGCCCTGTTCGGATTGGTCAACGGCAAACCGCGCCATGAGAATGACCGGGACGGGGTAACGTCCTTGTCCCTTGATAACACGGGCGGGGGTATCTTCTGGCGATACAGATGCAGGGGCAAGACTGTAGTAACCTATGACGGTAGAACCGCGTGTCAGAACGTAGGTTCTGGCTCCGCCGCTTGCCTGATTTTGCAGGGCGTACTTTACAAGAAAATCCTTGAGCGGCGGTTTACCGCAATCAAAGCCTCTACTTTCGTGGTTCTTAGTCAACAGGACAGGGGCGTTTAAGGGCGTCTCCATTAAAACAACTCTGGTTCGCTGAATAGGCGCCGCAATTCCGGAATAGATTTGGGCGGCGCGTCCAGACGCTGGCAGAACGCCTCCCACTGGTCGGGAGGAAGACGAAACTCTGTCTGATCTACCAGAATAGCGTGAGCGGCATCTAAAGATGCTTGTAGTACGAATTGGCTAACATTTGTCCTTTGCGCCCTTGCCGCTTGCGTCAATATCGCCTTTTCTGGTTCCGTCGCTCGTATAGACAGCCGTTTTTCTTTATGTGTGATAGTCGCCATATGTGGCATAGTATTTCTCCTCTCACTCGAATTAATCATACTATACCATATTGTACACCCGTTGTACACCCAATTCTATGATTGTTGTTGGCAACATTCTGCTCCCAGCCGAATTTGCTATAAAATATCGGCTCTTACTATCTAGCTTCTAATGGTGCAGGCGCGCCATTGCGCTCCTCTTGGTGTTCGGATTCCCAACTGGTTCAGCTCGTGGGCTATCTCTCTCAGGCTGGCTATAATGACCCCAAGAATTCGGACAGTGGTTTAAGGTGGTCTGTTGTGTCAAAATAAACCTGAGAAGGAGACACTTATGTCGACACAACGTACCCGCTACTCCGCCGATTTGAAGGCGAAACTGGTTCTGGAAGTCCTCAAAGGCAATCGGACACTCGCTGAAATCGCCAGCGAAGCGAAAGTGCATCCCAACCTGCTCATGCAGTGGAAACGGCAACTCATGGACGGTCTTCCCTCCGTCTTCGCCGACAAACGGGTGAAAGACAACAAAGAACAGGAAGCTCTCACCGACCAACTGTACCAGCAGATAGGGCAACTCAAAGTCGAACTGGATTGGCTTAAAAAAAAGTCAGGACGCCTCAGTTGACGCTCTGCGTCAGCGGGTCGAACAGGGACATCCTTCAATTTCCATTTCGCGCCAGTGCGAAATGCTGGATCTGTCTCGTTCTGGTTTCTATTACGAACCGAAAGGCGAGAACGAACTCAATCTGCTACTAATGCGCTGGATAGACCTGGAGTACACCGCGCATCCGTTCTTCGGCTATCGCAAAATGGCGCGACGGCTACGGGACGCAGGATACCTCGTCAACAAGAAGCGCATACAGCGTTTGATGCAGGTCATGGGACTGGAGGCGATGGTTCCGCATCCAAACACCAGTCGTCCCGCCCCGCAGAACCCGGTCACTCCGTATCTTTTGCGCGGCGTTGAGATAGCGCGTGTCAACCAGGTTTGGAGTTGCGACATTACCTATATTCCGATGCCGAAGGGCTTTGTCTATCTGTTCGCCGTCATAGACTGGTATAGCCGCTATGTTCTGGCATGGGAACTCTCCAACACTCTGGACACGGCTTTCTGTTTAGACGGATTGGAGCGAGCGTTCGCCTACGGGCGTCCCGAGATATTCAACACCGACCAGGGGAGTCAGTTCACCAGTCGCGATTTCACAGAGCGCATTCTGTCTTCGGGCGCGGCTCTGTCGATGGATGGTCGTGGACGGGCTCTGGACAACATCTTTGTCGAGCGTCTCTGGCGGACGGTCAAATACGAAGACATCTATTTGAAGGGGTATGAGACCCCGCGGGAAGTTTACGGCGGCTTGTCGGAATACTTCCCCTTCTACAACCAGGAGCGTCCCCACCAGGCGCTCGAATACAAGCCTCCTGCCGCTCTCTATTTACCGTAGCGAAGCAGGAGACTTTGCGGGCGCTCGCCGCCCCGCACCCAGGCAGCGCGTTCCTCCATTTGAATAAGGAGGTTGCGCGAACACGACCAAAACCGACACGCAGACCACCTTAAACAAGGCAATATTTTGTCTTGACAAATGGGGTCACTATAGCATCGATGATTGTCAGACCCCTACTCACTACCCGACACTTTTTATGTCGGCGCACATTTGACTACTGTCAAGGCGGGTTCACCTTAAAGTCAGTGCGGCTTCAGGCTCCAAAATCTACCCTGTCAAGAAACGTTTTGGCGTTTCAGTCCCAAATCGAGAAGTCATATTCTTAAAGGCGAGGACTTTGCGCGATTTTGATGGAATTAATACCCCGACAAAGATAAGCAGAAATAGAGTCCTTGCATAATAGACCTCTTGCATAAGTACTAACCAGTCCTAATTTGTGGAGAGCTTAATACTCTCATCACTTAGCAGGACGCACTGCACTCTGCGGAGTAAAAACCGACTTATGCAAGAGGTCTAATAGTATTGGTTTGGATATTGTGGAGAACTATCTCCTAATTTGGAGAGTTCTCGCTGTTGTCCTTGTATTACGGGTTGAGCAGTTCGGCTCTCTTCTATTAGAGAGCCAACCCTAGTTGTGCGGGATAAGTCTTGAGAGGACGCTCCTTAATCCGTAGGTTGACGATGCCCGCGACGACGCGGACTATGTCGCCATGTCGTTCCCGTCCATGACGATACATCTGCGCCAGTATCTGAAACTGGTTCATTTGGGCGAGACTGTGTTCCACAATAATCCGAGACCGCCCTATGACCGTGTTGAACTGTTTTTGTTCCGGCTCTAGCGGATGATTACGACGCGCTTTCTGCACCTGAACCAACTTGTGGTCGGGATAGTCCTTCGCCAAACCGTCGTAACCGCTATCAGTCATCACTCCCTCGTCGGGGTCTAGTTTATCCAGAAGACCGTTCTTTCGAGTGACGGTAATATCGTGGTTCGCCCCGCCGGGATAACTCGCAGAGACAGAGACTATTCTGCCAGAGGGAGAGACCGCTATCTCATTCTTGAGAGTATGACACTTCTTCTTGCCGGAATAGTAGGGCTTTTGAGTGTCGGTGATGTTCCCGTCTTTATCGCGCTTGGTCTTGGGACGGCGGATGCGTTGCTCCTTGCCATCAATAACGAGGGCTATTTCAGGGAAAGCGTCCATCACCGCTTCCCGAGAGTGCAATTGCTTCCGTTCTTTGGCGGGACGCTCAAACTCGAACTCTGTCAGGGTTGTCAGAACCGCGAGAATTTCTCGGATATTACGACTAATGGTACTTTGGTCTACGCTAAAGAAGAACGCTAGAACGGGATAACTCGGATAGACGCGCAACCAAAACAGCGTCATCACCAGACGAGAGCGCATATCATTGGCGTACTTACGCCCTGCGCCGGGCTTGCGTTGGCGGAGAGTTTTGCCATCTTGCGTGGTTTCAGGAGAGCGTAACGCTTCCAGAGACTGTTCCACTTGGGAGTACAGCCGGTCAAATAGAAGTCTATTCAGACCCGTGAGGCTACGGAATGCCGAAGGATTCCGAGAGAGTTTGTCGTAACTTATCATGATAGACTTATTTTACCACCTTGGCAGGGAATACCCTATTATGCAAGGACTCTAATAAAAGTGTCGGGTAGTGAAGACCCCTATACATTTGCCAGACCGCGTCAAGAAGTGATCCTTAATAGCAATACCTTCGCCAAACGAGGGCTTGAAATCTCGTATGCGGTGTAGTGTTTTCGTGTTGTTCTTGTTGTTTTCGGCTCTTGTCGTTGCGTCATTTTGAGGTCATCACGGCGTGTTTTTGGCTAGAATGGATGCAACCGAG
>JAPLCR010000671.1:5967-21175 GCA_026392135.1 Armatimonadota bacterium | reverse complement strand
GGCGGAGTTGAGTATACTTAACTCTGGTACTAACGAGAAGCAGAGGCGAATGAGCCTACCTGACTACGGGGGCACGGGCTATCTGCTTCCAAAACTACATGATTTTTTGAAGGAGCGAAAGAATGAGTTTTTTGATTGACGAAATTATTGCGCGTGAGATCCTCGATTCGCGTGGCAACCCAACTGTCGAGGTGGATGTCTACCTTGAAGATGGTACGATGGGGCGGGCAGCGGTTCCATCTGGTGCCTCCACTGGCGCACACGAAGCAGTAGAGCTACGCGATGCAGACGAAAGCCGCTATATGGGCAAAGGAGTCCTCACGGCGGTTGAAAACGTCAATGAGACCATTGCGCCTGAACTCGTTGAGATGGACGCGATGAATCAGCGCGAGATCGACCTACGCCTTATCGAGCTGGACGAGACCCCTAATAAGTCCAATCTCGGTGCAAACGCCATGCTTGGTGTATCCATGGCGGTGGCGAAAGCTGTTGCGAATGCCCTAGAGATGCCGCTATATCAGTACATTGGAGGCGTAAACGCGCACACTCTGCCCGTGCCAATGATGAACATTCTCAACGGGGGAAAGCACGCCGACAGTAACGTGGATTTGCAAGAGTTTATGATCATGCCCGTCGGCGCAGAGTCGTTTGCAGATGCGCTTCGCAAAGGGGCAGAGGTGTTTCACGCTCTTCGCAAGGTACTAAAATCTCGTGGACTCTCTACGGGCTACGGGGATGAGGGTGGTTTTGCGCCTAACTTGCCCAGTAACGAAGACGCGCTCAAGATGATCATCGAAGCTATCGAGAAAGCGGGCTACACACCCGGCGACGATATGCTCCTTGCACTCGACTGCGCCGCAACAGAGCTATACAAAGATGGTAAATATCATCTCGAAGGCGAAGGCAAAATCTATACCAGTGCTGAAATGGTAGACCAGTACGCCCGCTGGGTAGATGCCTATCCGATAATCTCCATTGAGGACGGCTGTTCTGAGGACGACTGGGACGGATGGAAACTCCTTACTGACCGACTGGGCAGTAGAGTGCAGATAGTTGGAGATGACCTCTTTGTGACGAATACTTCCCGACTAGCACGTGGTATTGAGACAGGAACAGCGAACTCCATTCTTGTCAAAGTCAACCAGATTGGTACGCTTACCGAGACGCTAGATGCGATTGAGATGGCGAAGCGTGCTGGGTACACCGCCGTTGTTTCTCACCGGTCAGGTGAAACGGAAGACTCCACCATCGCCGACATCGTAGTTGCTACAAACGCTGGACAGATCAAGACGGGGGCACCCAACCGTACAGACCGCGTGGCAAAGTACAACCAACTCCTTCGCATTGAGGAGAAACTGGGCTATGCTGCGCTCTATGCAGGTCGTGCCGCCTTCTATAACCTGAAGTAAGGTAACACACTACAAAGAGGGGGAGCGGATAGAAGCGTTTCACTCCCCTTTTTCTTTAACACACAAGAAGGTATTTTCTGTTTGAGTGCCGAAATAGCTGTATAGAGCGCGGCTGGCGCATAGTTGCACAGAAACGAGGAAATTTCTCATGTATGTTGGTATTCTTACGGGTCCCTTTACAGATACTCCCTTAGATTACGTCGCGGCGTTTGCGGCGCAGTACGGTTTTGGCGGTCTTGAAGTCTCGGCGGGACCTGGTAGTAAGCACATCAATACGGATACGTTTTCGGACTCCGATGCGAGCGCGTTGCAGGAGCTGCTCGAAAAGCGCATGATTCGCATCTCCGCACTAGCGGCATATACAAACCTCACCGATGGCGATCCCCAACGCCGCGCAAAGAATGTCGAAACAGTACACCGTGCTATTGACATTGCAGGGCAATTAGGTGTGGAGGTTGTATGTACATTGGCAGGGCTTCCCCCGCACGGCAAATCACGAACTCAGACTATCGAAGAGGACTGTACCGAAGTTTTCCCTGCTCTCATCGAACACGCAGACGAAAAAGGCGTAAAACTCGCTCTTGAGAACTGGTATGCCACGAACATCCAGAACCTTGAACACTGGAAACTACTGTTCAACGTGCTTCCGAGCCACACGCTTGGCTTGAACTTCGATCCGTCTCACCTGCTTTGGCAGGACATCGATTACATTGAGGCGGTGGAGATGTATGTGGACAGGATTTTCCATAGCCACGCGAAAGATGTCGAAATTAAGGAGCATCGCCGCCGTTATGTAGGCAATCAGGCAGACGGATGGTGGCGCTATGTGATACCCGGACTTGGCAAAATTCGCTGGGGCGAATACATTGCGGCTCTCCGTGCTAATGGTTATAACGGCGTTCTCTCTATTGAACACGAGGACGAAACACTCGACCGTGAAGAGGGCTTTCTGATTGGTAAGAAGTACCTAGAACAGTTCTTCGTTCCCGAAGTAATTTAGAGGCTTTACCCCACAACAAAAGTGTCCCAGTGTATCGCCTTTTCTATACGAAAAGGAGGCTATACTGGGACACTTTTTAGGGTTGGGTGATATATTGAAGCCTGTATCGCCAGTCGCTTCTGCCTCCTAATGCTTGGAGGTCACCTTGTGTGAAAAGAACGCTACAACGTAACAGGCTTACCCGTTTGTATCGACTCAATCGCCGCGAGAGCAATACGCACCGCCTCGATGCCGTCTTGGGGCGTGATGATAGGGGTAGTACCCTGTTCCAAGCACGTCATAAAGTGCGCTAACTCCATCTGATAGGGGTCTACTCCCGTAGGGCTTTCCGGTAAAGCAACTCCTGCTCGTGTCTCATCATTCCCCCGCAGTACCTTTGTTACAGGCGCACCTGTAGGCTGATTGAAGCTATACTCCAGTAGCCCCTCATCTCCTGCTATCTCAAAGTTTACACCGAATCCAGCGGGGTAGTTCCATGTCCCTTCTACGTGTGCGATAGCCCCGCTCTTGAAGCGTAGGATCACGAGGGCATAGTCATATTCGGGCATTTTAGTGTCCGTCAAGCCCCGTGCAAAGACGCGCTCTACCTCTCCAAACGTCCAACGTAGCCAGTCGAAGTCATGCACAATGAGGTCCAAAATTAAGCCGCCGCTCAGTTCAAAGTTGCCGTACCAGTCGTTCCAAGCACGAGGCATAGGACCCCCACGTCGTGTTCGTATCGCCGCAGGCTTTCCAATGGATCCACTCTCCACTTGCTGTTTGGCGAGAGTGTACTCTGGGAAGAAGCGTACCACCTGCCCTATAAACAGAGGTATTCCCGCCTCTTCACACGCTTTCGCCATACGTTCACACTCTTCGACGGTACGCGCCATCGGCTTTTCCGTAGAGATGCCCTTGATTCCGAGTTCCTTTGCGCGTTCTGCCGCCCGACACACGTATTCAGCGTGCCAAGCCGTCGGGCAACAGACATCCACTACATCCGGGCGCAACTCCGTGAGCATAGTATCAAAATCCTCAAACGCCTTTACACCATGCTTCCGGGCGAGGGCTTGTGCCGCTTCCGGGCGAATATCCAGTACGCCAACCAACTCCGCATTTTCAATTCGAGAGTAGCAGGTAGCATGAACTCCTGCCATTCCACCTGCACCAACTAAAGCCACACGCAACATATCTTCATCTCCTGTAGTTACTTCAAATACCGCGTTAAAAAGGCGACAACACCCTCATACGCTTTAATACGGTTGGGAAGTTTTGCAATACCGTGCCCCTCGTCGGGGAACAGCAGGTATTCGACAACCCCTCCTTTATCCTTCACTTTTTTGACGATAAGAGCCGACTCGGATTCGGGGACGCGGGGGTCGTTCAACCCCTGAATGACCATCAGCGGAGCTTTGATGTTGTCAGCATGAAGGGCAGGAGAAATCGCGTCAAGGAACTCGGAGTCTTTTACTGGGTCGCCATACTCGGCAATACGGAGCGGACGGCGGAAAGGAGCGGTGTTCGCCAAAAAGGTTTTGAAGTCGGCGATACCGAACATATCCACGCCTGCCGAGAAGGTGTCCGGGTAGTGAACCAGCATGGCAAGTACGGCAAACCCACCGTAAGATCCCCCAAATATCGCGAGCTTCTTAGGGTTAATGGCAGGTTGAGTTCCCGCCCATTTCGCCAAAACCTCAATGTCTTTCAGTGCATCCCACCTTTTTGAGGCATTGTCCAGTGCTAAATACCGTTTACCGTATCCCGAGCTTCCGCGAATGTTGGGCGCAAGCACTGCGAAACCCCTGCTTACAAAATACTGGTAGAGCGAGGTAAAGAGGGGGCGTTCTTGTCCCTCTGGTCCGCCATGCACCACCATGATCATCGGGAGAGAGTGGTCTTGAGGCGCGTTCTTTGGAAGGTAGAGGAAGCCAGAAATCTCCTGCCCATCAAAGCTTTTGGTCTTTATTAGCGAAGGGGCTACAAAGGTATCCGCGTCTATCCCTGCCAGACTACTAAACGTGACTTGCTTGAGTTTGTTGCTTCGTAGGTCAAGTACCCAAGCATCCGTGTTCTTGGTCGGTGTGTTTATACCTAACGCAAGGGTCTTACCATCTGTCGTAAATCCGCCAAGCCCGATACTGCCTTTAGGCAGTTTGGGAAGACGCTTTGAGCGCAATGTAGCTGTGTCGAGTAGAGAAAGCTCTCCATAACCATCACGGTTCGTGAGGAGCGCAAGGGTTTTTCCATCGTGGGAGAGTTCACCGCCAAGGAGGTCATGGCTTTCGTCTAACAGAAAGGTGATTTTGCCCGTCGCAACATCAATTTTGGCAAGGTTCTGAAAGTCCCTATCTTGATCTGTAACGGCAAGTAGGCTCCTGTCCTCATCCGTAAATCCGATGATGTTATAGAACGCATCACCAGTGTGAGGTGTTAAGAGCCGCCCTTGTCCTGTTGTAGTGTCTACCACGTAGAGGTCACGATTTACGTTGGAGGTTGCAGAGGAGGCGATAAGAGTTTTACCGTCGGACGAGAGAGCATTTGCGTCGAGTATCGCGTCTTTCTGGAATACAAGACGCGCTTGATGTGTCTCAACATCCATCACATAGCAGTCGAAATAGCGCGGGTTGCGTTTATTGCAGGAGTAGTATATCTGCTTTCCATCCTTCGACCACCCCCCAAAGCCATGCCGCACTTTAGGGTTATCCGTTAAAGGTACAATGCTCTTTCCCTCTCCTGCGACCAGAAAGAACTGGAACTGCTCGTTTCCGTCTGTATCAGCAACAACCAGCATTTCGTTATTAACTGGCGACCAGAGCGTACTGGCTACACCGCTCCCGAAAAAGGTCATCTGCTCTGCCCATCCGCCTGATGCAGGGACTTTCCACACCTGTAACGTTCCCGTCACCGCGCTCAAAAATGCGACCTGCTTGCCGTCCGGTGAGATGTTCGGGGCACTTGCGGCACGTATGTTGAGGTACTGCCTAAGGGGGTACTGCTTCTGCGCTTGCATGGGCAGAGCGAATAGGAGTAAAATTGCTATCATCCAGCGTTTTGCGATCATTGTTACCTCTCTTTATTATGCGGAAGCGAGTTCTCGCAACATCTCTTGCCAATGCTTTCGTTGTTGTCGCACGGTTTGCGAAAAAGCCTGAACTCGCGCTCTCAGAACAGTAGGAGTATCGGGACGGGCTTCGAGCGTGTGCAGAAGAGTAAGAGCGTGGTGGAAATCTCCGGCATACGCCCAAGCACTCGCCGCAGAGTACCATAGGCGCATGGCTTTTGCGGCGTCATTTTGGGATTCCGCACGTTGCGCGAGTCGCTCTTCTATCTCGGCGGCGGCGGCGAAATGGGCGGAAGACTGCTCCATGTCGCCCATATCGCGTAGCAACGCCGCCTGTATCAATAGGTTCGATTTACGGGTCTCTTCGGAATTCAAATCGATCGATTGCGTCATTCTGGACACTCCTTTCCTGATTAAGCAGGGGCTGGAAGCATTACCAATACCTCTTGCCGAACAAAGGCTACTACCAGCACGTAATACTGACCGGGCTACTCGTCATTTTCTATGAGAGCCCCGCATCCTGCAAAACTCGATGAGCCTCTCTCGCCAACTCAGCGGCTTTAGCGGGGTTGGTTCTGTATAGGCGAACAAAGCTTCGGGCGCAGTTTCGATGCGGAAGCGCGTCAACAGGCAATAATGCCAGTTCGTCCGCCACGTCGGTGTTGCCAGGTTGCGCCGCTTCGAGTCGAAGTGCTACATACAGCGCCCTGATTACCTCGGCGCGTTCCTCGTCCATTTTAAGCCTCGCCCCCTTAGATAACCCTAACAACCTTATAGTCACCTGCGCCCGCCAGTAGTCATGCGTATCAGGGCTAGCCAGAGGGATAGGTATGATGCCCTTGAAGCCTATCAGCGTCTCTGGGTCTGTCTCTGAGGAATTGAGAGGGTGGATAAGGTAGGGCAGTTCCGCATCCAAGTCCGCTTTCTTACAAGAATGTGCGGAACATCGGTTAGGAGCGATAGGAAAGTAGTTCCATTTTGCGTTATTGCAAGCGGAACACGAAAGAACATAGTTGGAAGGAAAAAAGGCTAGCAAGTAGTAGCAGTCATCGTCCCTCCCTCCCGTGGAGATGTGCGGTATCTCCGTCCATTCTTTTACCCCGTCTTTCGGGCGGTAGTGGTCTACCTCTCCGTCCACCTCTCCGGGGGCATTGGAATTACGCCTAATATACCGCCTGAGACGCATTTCGCAATATCCGCATTTTCCGCCTTGAATAGAATAGAAAATCTCTTTGAGGTCTCCCCAGAAATCGCCGAACCTGCCCTGCGAGTAGGTTCGCGCACTACGGACGCGCAGGGTCTCTAATTTTGCACGTTTCCGCCATGCGAGCGAATCAGTAGCGTTTGCACGCACGTTCCCTCTAGGCGTAAGTTTGGTAGGATGCGCCGTGTCAATACGGCTATTCAATTCGGAAAGTTTTATCCGATAGCGTATCACTGTTTCGCTGTTCCTTGATGCAGTCGGCGAAGATATTGAATGGAGGCATCTACATCTCCGTTCATGGCGCGTTCCGCTAAATCGCTTAGTTGTCTTTGTAGCTCCGTAGACCTTGGTTGCAGTACGCCGAACAGTTCCATCAGCACCTTCTCCACGCTTTTGCCCTCAAACTCATCTGTCGGGCGACGAATCTTTGACGTGTAGGGAGTCTCTCTTTCAAGAATGTAGATATTTTCATTTTCTAGGGAACCCGCGACAAGCGGACTGTGCGTACTACAGAACCACTGAATCTGCGGAAACTCTTTAGAGAGATACTCCAGTGCTGTGCGTTGCCAGATAGGAGAGAGAAATAAATCCACTTCATCCACAATGACGATTCCAACCGCCTCCCTTAGCGTCATCTTTGGAGGAAGAACCCATGCAAGTTGTGTCAAGCAATCTATAAGCCACCCGCTAAAGAGACGATACCCGTCTGAGAGTTCTGCGATAGGCAGAAGTATGCCCTCATAATCGAATAACGGTTCACCGCGCTCATCGGTCTTTTGGGTGAGTTGAACTGGAGGCTGAAGTATATTATTGACAATATCGACTACCTCCATCCACCTACTGCGTTGAGTACACTGGGTATAAGCGAGAGAAAGCGGAATCAGTCCGATATACGGCTCAAATAAGGACGCGACGCGCCTATAGCGAACGCCAAGTTTCCGATCCAGATATGCCTCCGCCCTCTCTGTACGCCGACCAGCCCCGTAAGCCGCAATAAAGCAACCGGGATGTTCGTCAAGAAACAGGGTTCGTCGCCAGTCTTTAGGCATAGAACCGGAAACAAGTGATTGCAAAGACCCCTTACGGCGAATGGTTCCTCTAACTGTTTTTGCCGCTATGAGTACATTCGACACCGCTTCATCAGGATATTGTGCAGTATCTAGGGGAGATAAAAGCGCCCCAGCAAACGCTTCTGCAGTCTCTTCGCCATGTCGTATAGCCATCGGGGTGCGAAATCCTGACACATTATCCGCCAAATACGACCTGAGTAGTGCGATAGTCAGCGCCTGAAATAGGGTTGTCTTTCCTGTTCCATTGTCGCCAATAAGGAGGTTGACGTTAGGAAGGCGTAGTGCTTTCACGCCAGCCAGTTTAGCATAACCGGGCCAGTTGAAATCCATTGTCGCATGAGCGAAGCAACGAAACCCCTTAATCGTCAGTTTTTCTAGATACATCTATTCGCCTCCCCTTACCCCGACTATTCACCGCCGGACAGCCCACTTCCTTCTTAAACCCTCCCTCTTTTCAATTACACCGCTATGAAGCGATAGAGAAGGGAGAGCGTATGCTACAATTTACACGAGATTACGGTAGGAGTGAAACTAGATAATGAGTCTGCTCTATGTGAACGGTATTCAGAAGCATTTTGGACCCGACATGATCATTGATGGGATTGGTTTTAAGTTGGAGTGGGGGCAAAAATTAGGCTTGATTGGGCGAAATGGAGCCGGTAAGACGACCCTGCTTCGCATATTAACGGGGCAGATGGAGCCAGATAAAGGAACCATACAGTACGACCGGGGAATTCGGGCAGGCTACCTCAAACAAGAGGATGCTGTTGACCCAGATAGTACGGTAATGAAAGAGGCAGAGACCGCTTTCGCCCCCGTTCTTGCAATGGAGAACCGTATGCGGGAACTCGAACTCGCGATGGCGGCGGCGGCAGAATCGGAACTACCGCCCATTCTCGAAGAGTATAACCTCTATCAAGATCGCTTTGACGCGATGGGAGGCTATCACAATCTGCGCGACATTCCTGCCGTATTGAAGCGTCTTGGCTTCTCGCAAGAAGACTTTAATAAGCCCTGTGGTCGGCTTTCGGGAGGCGAAAAGACTCGGCTTGCGTTGGCACGCCTGCTTCTATCCGGAGTGGATGTTCTCTTTCTCGACGAACCGACTAACCACCTTGATATTGAGGCTACGGAGTGGCTGGAGAGTTTTGTTAAGGATTTTGGCGGAGCTGTAGTGCTTGTCTCTCATGACCGCTATTTTCTGGATAGAGTCGTTACGAGTATTGCCGAGATAGAGAATACGAAGATGACGGTCTACAAAGGGAACTTTGCCGCCTTTCTACATCAGAAACAGTCGAACATAAAGCGTCAACAGGAGATTTTTGATAGAGAGCAGAGAGAGATTGTACGCCTTGAAACCTTCTTTGAGAAGTGGAGAAACACACCTTCCCGCAAGAATCAAGCCATAATGCGCCACCGTTGGGCTGAGCGTATTCGCTCTAAGGCGACGGAGAGACCGGACGCACCCGGTAAGACCGCCAAGTTAGGAGTCAAGGCGGCGCAGACTAGCGGTAATGAGGTGGTTATACTAGATAATGTGACCAAACGGTACGGAACGCGGACGCTCTTTGAAGGAGTGCGCGGGCTGATAAGGCGCGGAGAGCGGGTAGGGATAGTGGGACCCAACGGTGCAGGGAAGTCTACGCTCATTAAGATTCTAACGAACCACGAGCCGCCCACAGGCGGAATGGCACGCATGGGTGCAAATGTTACTATGGGCTACTTTGCACAGGATACCAGCGACCTCGATTTGGATGCAAACGTGCTAGAGAACCTGCTGAACGCAGGCGAGATGGACTGGGTACAGGCACGTAGCCACTTAGGGCGATTTCTGTTTACAGGCGACGATGTGTTCAAGGAGACACGGCTACTCTCGGGCGGTGAGAAGAACAAGCTGGTTCTCGCTCAGTTGACGTTCCTACGCCCCAATCTTCTCATATTAGACGAACCGACCAACCATCTCGACCTCGCCTCGCGGGAGGCGTTGGCTGAGATGCTCAAGAACTACGACGGCACACTCCTACTCATCTCCCACGATCGCTATCTGCTCGACATAGTAGCAAACCGGACGGTAGAGGTTGCAAACGGCGTGGTGACGTGGTTTGACGGGAACTACTCTGCATTTCGTGAGGCGAAGCTCGCGGGTAAGCTAATGGTAACCTCCGTGCGCCCAAGCCCAGAGGACACCCCCGTTAGTCCGACAGAGGCTCTCCTGCACTCGCTTCTCGCCGAGAAGCCCGAAAAAGTGCTTCCCCCCGCCATGCAGGGCATGAATGCCTATCAACGTTCCAAAGAGCGGCAGAGGGCGAAAGTGACTGTTGCAGAAGCGGAGAGGCGTGTAGGAGAGATGGAGGCGAAGCTGGAAGGTATTGAGGCAAAACTCTCGAATCCCACTCCTGCGGATAATGTGGTTGCACTCTCACAGGAGCATGGCGGCGTGCAACTTGCGCTTACCGAGGCGATGGAGGCGTGGGAGCGAGCGGCAGCGTACTACGAAGAGGTAGAACAGGCT
Organism: Armatimonadota bacterium; assembly: GCA_026392135.1. Taxonomy (GTDB): domain Bacteria; phylum Armatimonadota; class Chthonomonadetes; order Chthonomonadales; family Chthonomonadaceae; genus CAIJLM01. The sequence continues at coordinate 10,940 of JAPLCR010000671.1, read as the reverse complement.
TTAACGAGCGCATAGAGGTAACACTCCCCCACTTATAAGGAAGACAATCGCTCTTTGCGTGAAAGCGATACACTAAACCCAAGCCAGTGTGTAGCGTATTAGGGCAAGGGTCTCTTCAAGGTGATGAAACTCGTTTTTAGGTCTCCAGTGCAGTGCTTCGGATAGCAGAGGCTCCCACTCGCTCGCAAGCGTTTCTATTGCCCAAAGCCCTGCCTTGTGTTTTGAGGTGATTCGCGCATACTGCTGAGTGTACAGGATACGACACATCGTTAGGACTGCATACACCTGATAGTCGGCGCGTTCGAGGCGATGCGTATCCTCAAGTTGTGGCTTCCACCACTCCTCCAGGGTCGCTTGTGAACTCTGGCGTACCTCCTCCTCCGAAATAGGGGCGATGACTTGGCGTAGGTCATCGCCCTCAACAATAACGGACTGTTCCCGCAAAACATAGAGCTGGAGCGTATCGATCTGCTCTCCCATACGAAACACTCCACCCACCTCCACACAGGGAAATGTGCAGTTTTGTGGGTCGTAGCGGCGTAGGCGAGAGAGGGGGATATAACATCCTTCAAGGCGTTTGGCGTACTGATTTTCAGTGTTGGCGAGTTGGTAATGGAGGCTTCTAAGTGCGTCAAATGTAACGGCAGAGATATTTTTCCTCGTCGCTACCACGAAGTCAATGTCGCTCGTCTCCGTGTTGAAGTCGCCTGTCGCAAGGGAGCCATGCAGGTATAGACCCGCGAAGTTGGAACCCAAAACCTCTTTTGCGCCTTCTAGTAGATGGGTGAGGAGGGTGTTTAGTGTTGGATAGTCTATCATCAATTTGGGCACGACCTAAGAGTCCATCTTCTTGCGGAAAACATCCACCAATCCGCTCCACTGGCTGTGAGGGTATCGCTGATGAAACAGGTGTAGGAAGACTCGTGCCTCGTCGTGACGGTTGAGGCGTTCTATGTAGAGTTGAATCACTTTGACAAGTGCAGGCTCTGCCTCTGGCACGTTTGGAAACTGAGTCATCACATAGCGAAGAACTTCGGCTGCCTGCTCAAATTGCTCTATATCCTCTAACGTGCTTCCTAGTGTGAAAAGCTGTTGCGCGGAGAGAAAGAGGTTTTTGCCCTTGTGTTCCGTCTCCCGAATCCCTGATGCAAACATCTCTCCGCACGCGAGCGCGGCTTGTTCACGCCTACCCTGTTGAAGGTTAACCTGTATTGCTTGTAGAAACCAGAGGCTAGCCTGTTCTGTATCTCCTAAGAGCGACCATGCCTTCGCCAACTCTTTCATCGCGAGGGTGTTGTTTGGTTCGCGTGAAAGGAGTAGCTCCCAACGCTTGATAGCGGTACCCGGTTGGCTCGCACTCATCGCCCTCTCTGCGTCTCCAGCAAGGTAGGCACTGCGCCCTTGCGTATCCAACTTTAAGAGATAGGCGACTCCTAACCCAAACACAAACCCTCCGATATGTGCCCAGTTTGCGATACCGTTCGCCGTCGCCCCATTCAAGAGAAAGTAGAGAGCATTTCCAATCTCCCACGCCAGAAACAGCCCTACAACTGCCACGACGTGAGGGCGAAACGGGATTCCCACAAAGTTGAGACGTGAGCGGTAGTAGCGGACGGCGAATAGCCCAACCAGAGCCGCGCAACCTGCTGAAGCCCCGACTATTGCGTTCGATTCATTATTGAGCATCGTCGCACAGACGAGCCACTGCAACAGCCCTCCCACCATACTCCCCAGAAGGAACAGAAGGGCATAGCGCAGTCTGCCCACTGCCGCCTCTACACCCGTTCCAAAGACCCATAAGTAGAAGCAGTTCCCCAAGAGGTGTCCATATCCATCGTGGAAAAACGTGTAGGTAAAGAGGGTGATCGGTTGAAATTTGTTGGGAGTAATACCGTATTGATAGAGTAGCTGTGAACCAGCCCACGCGAGATGTAGGCGGTTGTTCTCTGTGACTAAGAGTGACAGAACGCACATTATGAGCATCAGCATAAGCGTAACATAGGGGCGGTGCTTGGGTACAAAATCGCTGGCATACGGTAACAACATCGGTAATCTCCTTTGAATGGGGCAGACCTTAAAGAGAACAGTTCGCTATTGGGGAGGCACTTGCCTCCTTAAATGTACAATAGGCTTAGAGGAATTCTAAACTGCCATGTGGAAACTGTGTTGTGAAGGGGCGCAGAAGATGATGATTTCGGTACTCTTAATAACAAATTTGCTACTGGGGCGTGTGCAGGCGCAACCCGATAAAATGTGGACAGGCAGTGCCGCAGGCTCTTCGGTGCGCGTCATCAGTGTCGACCTCAAAGACCCGCGTGTTTCGGTCAGTGTTGCCGTAGCGAAAGGTTCGCCTTATGGGGTAGAGCCGTTCCATGCCTTTATCTCACGCACGAAGCCCACCGTCTGTATCAATGGCGCATATGCCTCAAAGACAGATTTTCGCCCGGTCGGCGATATTGTTATTAAGGGAAAACTTGTCTATAGTGGACTGATGGGAACCGCTTTCTGCATCACGAAAGACAAACAGGTAGCGGTCAAGCGCGTCATCTATGGACACGCCTCAGACTGGACACCCTATGAAACAGTGTTGGCGTGCGGTCCCGCGCTTGTGTTGAACGGGAAGGTAGATGTTTTACCGGAATTTGAACGGTTCAGCGACCCGCACGTTATGGGGGCAACCAAGCGAATGGGGATTGGTGTCACTCGCGAAAACCACCTTCTCATAGTGCACACTCTCTCCTCCGTCTCTTTTTTGCAGTTCGGTAAAATTATGCTTTCGCTTGGTTGTCGGGATGCCATGAACTTAGATGCAGGGGCTTCGCTAGGAATGTATTACCGTGGGAACACGCTTCTTACGCCCTCTCGTCACATAACGAATGTCTTCGAGGTTCACGTTGGAACCCCCGCGCCAGATATAAGCCTGCTCTATCCGCAAGCGAACCCAACGTCACGTCCGCCCGCTTCTCCCCCCGACCCGGGTAACTCCAACGCGAAGACCGCAGTAGCTGTCAGCCTATGCGCCGACTCGATGGGCAAAGCTAGTACCTACTGCCCACAGACGGTGAAGCGCCGCTTGCCTGCCAACAAGATACCGCGACCCTGCCCCTTCCATAAACGTCCTCCCGGAGAGTAGTCATACCCATGTTAGAGAACGAAACAACCGAATCACAGGCTTCCCAAATCGTCTCACGTCGAAACTTTCTTGCGAATGCAGGGGGTGGAATTGGAGGGCTTGCGCTTGCCTGTCTTTTGGAGCAAGAGGGAGTGTCCGGGCAGACTGCCAAGCCGTTAACACACCCGCCTGAAAAGTTTGGGAGCCCGCTTGCACCGCATCCGCCGCACTTTCCTGCGAAGGTCAAGCGGGTCATCTCGCTTTTTATGTTTGGAGGAATGAGTCATATTGACACTTTTGACCCCAAAATCGAACTGACTAAGTCCGATGGAATGTCGGTAGCAGGAAACTCTAAATTTGACACAGGGGGACGAAGTGCGCCGGGTAAACTGATGAAAAGTAACTGGCAGTTTAAGCCCTATGGCAAGTGTGGAATGCCCGTCTCGGACTTACTGCCTAACATAGGTGCGTGTGCCGACGACATAGCGGTCATTCGCTCTATGCGTTCTGACAGTAATAACCACGTTCCGGCGGTGTATCATATGCTTACAGGCTCTATTTTGAGCGGAAGACCCGGACTGGGCAACTGGGTGACGTATGGCTTAGGAACTGAGAACCAGAGCCTTCCTGCCTTCGTCGTGATGACGGATCCGCGTGCGTTAGTAGGCGGAGGGGCAGGGAACTGGAGTTCTGGGTTTTTGCCATCCTATTATCAGGGAGTGCAGTTCCGAAGTGCAGGGTTGCCCGTCCTCAACCTCAAACCACCGTCGGGCGTATCGCCACAGAAACAGAAAGAGCATATCACTTTTATCGAGAAATTGAATGAGGAGTTTCTGCGTGATCACCCCGGTGAACAGGAGCTTGCGGCACGGATTCGTACCTATGAACTGGCGTACCGAATGCAGTCCGAGGCGACAGAGGCGGTAGATCTGTCTAAAGAGACGGAAGCCACAAAACAGTTTTACGGAATGGATAAGCCGGAGACGGAGATAGTTGGGCGGCAGTGCCTTCTTGCACGGCGACTGGTGGAGCGCGGGGTGCGCTTTGTGCAGATTTATAGTGGAGGAGGGGTTTTTGACCAGAGTTGGGACGCGCATAACGGGATGGTAGCCAACCATGAGAAACGAGCGAAGGAGATGGATTTGCCCGTTTCCGCTCTCTTACGTGACCTGAAACAGAGAGGCTTATTAGACGAAACGCTTCTCGTTTTTCATACCGAGTTTGGGCGTATGCCCTTCACTGAGGGGAGTGTGGGACGTGACCATAACCCGAAAGCCTTCTCGGTTTGGCTGGCTGGCGCGGGAGTGAAGGGCGGAACGATTTTCGGTGCGTCGGATGAAATCGGCTACATCGCCTCTGAAAACGCGCAGTCAGTCTATGACTTCAACGCGACGATACTTCATCTTATGGGGTTAGACCACACGCGCCTCACCTATCCCTACGGCGGCAGGAATATGCGCCTTACCGACGTGAGTGGCGAGGTGATTAAGGCAGTGTTGAGTTAGAGCGCCACTGACCAGTTGAGCCTAGAGCTAGAATAAGGGCATAGATGCCAACGCCGTATTTAGAAATATAGCGGCATTTCCCCTCCCTAAGTAGGGATGTAGTATGTTATGAAGGGGCGGACATGGAAGCAGATACTCGCCAACCTGACTTTATGTTAATTCCTGATGGGTTTATACAGCAAGAATTAGGATGCTGGATAATACGGAAGGTTTTCTACCGTTGGTTCTTCTGGCGGTATGAGTTTATGATAGTGCGTATAGAACCACCATTATCCTGTGAAGCGACGTGGTTTAACACTAGGTTTCCTCGTCTTGTTCATAGGTCAGAAATCGAATATGTTCTAATAGCCAGTAAT
>JAPLCR010000671.1:2077-5888 GCA_026392135.1 Armatimonadota bacterium | reverse complement strand
TTCGGAATAAGACCGTCGAGGTAGACGTATTTTGCACTGTAGGCGAAATACCCTCTGGTACCACAGAGTTTCGTGAGGCTGAGATGGTTACTTTATTTCGCGGGTGGATAAACCCATATAGAAAAATCGGGTGACGGCGACGTTCGCCCCTAGGGGACTCCTCAGCGTGTGCAGTACTGGAACTCCGCAACGCCACGCGCGCTATCTACTCAGGGAGTTACACACGGCGGGCGGCTATACACAGTTGCAATAGGCGATACCATAGGAGATAGGGGGGATACTCTACGATGTGGCTCAAACGCTGGTGGAAAGAACGCATTAAACGCTCGCCGAAACCCCTAATCTCACTAGATAGAGCGCGTGAGATTGCAGAATCGGTAAGGGCTGAACATGGACAGAGGAGACCGACGCTGTATAATATCCAGAGAGACGGAGACTATTGGGTAGTTAAGACGTATAGCAGACCTCCGGACATTTTCATTATACACTGCAATACTGGCGAAGTGAAAGAATTTGATCTCGTTCAGATTGGTCCTGACGCGGATTGAATCGTCTATCCCTATGGAGGCAGGAATATGCGCCTGACCGATGTGAGCGGGGAGGTTATCAAAGCAGTTTTGAGTTGATAACCTCTTCATGTGTGGCTCTACTGAGAGGGGTGGTCTCCACCGGAGGTGTATTCGCTAGAGTAGTTCGGCGGCTCTTTGGTTATCCAGACATCGTGGACATGGCTCTCGCGTAGGCTTGCGCCCGTGATACGCATGAACTGCGCCCTCTCCTGTAACTCATCAATGGTGTGCGCCCCTAGGTAGCCCATGCAGGAGCGTATCCCGCCATGTAGTTGGTAGATAGTGTCTCGCACTTGCCCCTTGTAAGGTACACGCCCCTCCACACCTTCTGGCACAAAACGAGCGTTTGTATCGGTTCCATATCTGTCGCTGGAACCCTCGCGCATCGCTGCCTCGCTTCCCATACCCCGATAGTCCTTGAAGGCACGACCTTGATAGAGTATCACATCTCCGGGAGCCTCTTCGGTGCCTGCAAGCATATTTCCAACCATAACGGTATTCGCCCCCGCCGCCAACGCTTTCGCCGCGTCGCCGCTAAAACGAATACCGCCGTCTGCGATAATGGGAATACCGTGCCGTTTTGCCTCTGCCGCACAGTCCATAATGGCGGTAAGTTGTGGAACCCCAACTCCGCTTACAATGCGCGTTGTGCAGATACTACCTGCTCCTATACCTACCCGCAGTCCATCTGCGCCCGCTTCGATGAGAGCACGTGCGCCGTCCGAAGTTGCGACATTTCCTACAATGACAGGGATGTTTGGGAATTCGCTCTTAACCGCTCGGAGCGCATTGATAACGCCGATACTTTGACCATGTGCCGCATCGATAACAATTACATCTACCCCTGCATCAATCAGCATTGCGGTACGCCCTACTGGGTCGCGGAGGGGACCAATTGCGGCACCGACGCATAGTCTGCCTTTGCCGTCTTTGGTGGCATTGGGGTGTTCACGTACTTTCTGAATGTCTTTGATGGTTATCAGTCCAAGTAGTTTGCGGTTCTCGTCTACGATGGGAAGTTTCTCAATGCGATGGGTGTGAAGCGTGGCTTGCGCCTGCTCAAGGGTGATGCCTATAGATGCGGTCACTAGCCCGCCAGGGCGCGTTTTATCTGTCGTCATTACCTCATAGATGGGGCGGTCATAGTTAGTCTCGAAGCGAATATCACGGTTTGTAAGGATACCTACGAGGCGGTTGGTGTCAGGTTCGGTGATTGGTACGCCCGAAATATGGTAGTGCTCCATAAGACCCAACGCTTCGCGGATGGTTTTCTCTGGTGAGAGGCTGATAGGATTAGTGATAATACCATGCTCTGACCTCTTTACTTTGTCAATCTCTGCGGCTTGTGCCTCCGGCGTTAGGTTGCGGTGAACAATTCCAAGCCCGCCCTCTCTTGCCATTGCAATCGCCATTCTTGCGCCCGTCACCCTGTCCATGGGGGAACTGAGAATGGGAACCCTCAAAACAATATCTGCCACGAGTATAGAGCGTGTATCCACCTCTTTGGGTGTCACCTCAGTATCTCGTGGCAGAAGTAGGACATCGTCGAAACTGAGTCCTTCTCGCATTTTTATGGTCGTTTCCGTCATCATTTTCTCCTCCCTGTCACTCTGAACAACACCCCTTTGAAAAAGAAGATTGAGATAGTATACCTCAATAGAGTCGTTGTCAAGCCTGCTGGTGGGGAGGAATTTCACGAGCCGCAGTAGTGGTCTTTACGGTTTTTCTTCTGTGTGCTCCTCGTCGGAATGCTTTACTCTCTCTATTTTTCCGTCACCGTGTACTTTTGATAACTCCTCTTCCCGTTTTTCTAGTGTGTTCAACTCTATTTCTGCTTGGGCAACCTGCTGCTTCAGAGAGTTAAGACGCTTATACTGCTGGGCGACAATGATGACGGATACGAGTATGCTGATAATGGAGAGCAACCGAATCAGCCCCTGCAATTTGTGAGGCGGCAGGGCGGACTGTCCGGGAGTGAGTGCAGACTTTAGAGAGTGAGATCTGTTAGAATTTTGTTCGCTCACTGTTTTACACCTCTCTTCGTTTGCGGTGGACTCTTTCTGAGAGGCTGTAGCTCTAGACTCTTGATACTCTCTTTCGCCTCTTCGATATGCTCCGTCATGTGGGATAGCTCATGGTCTAGCAGATTCGCTTCTTGTCCGACGCGGTATGTCCAGAACGTAGCGGAAAGCAGAACGAGTATTGAAGCGACCAGTCCTATAAGAGTGCGAGGTGGTATCTCGCCTGCTGTGTGTGTGTGTTGTGAATCTGTATCCTGCATTTTTTACCCAAATCCTTTCCTAACATATTGAGGGAGGGGCTAGTGCCCGCTACTAACGAATGATTACGCCAAGTGAACAAGATATTCCTACCTGAACGTAGCTATATCTTTAAAGAGGAAGATAGGTTGGATTCATCCTCTTGTTTACCTCTACTACTCACTTTTGGTTGTGTGCAGGAATTTTCTTAGGGTATCTCAAATATAGTGCCACTATTCACTCTACGAAGGAGATACTGCCTTATGCTTTTTACACCCGTGCAAGAACGCGCTCTTGCCGCTCTCTGTGACTGCCTTATTCCGCCCGATGACTTTCCGGGGGCGTGGCAGGCAGGGGCAGGAGACTACATTACGCGCCTACTGGATACTGACTGCACGTACCTACAAGACACCTACCGATTGGGGTTGGAATCGTTGGATGCAGAGGCAACCGCGCAGTACGCAAAAGTCTTTTCAGAGATTACAGGCGAAGAGCGGATAGCCCTGCTGACGCATATTGAGGAGGGGGAGGTAGTTGCGAACTGGCTTGTCTCCCCGCAACCCACCTTTAATATGTGGGTGCATCACGTTGCGGAGAGCTACTATAGCGATTCGGGGAACGGCGGCAATCATGGTAACCGTTCGTGGGAGATGATTGGCTACGAGATACAGGGGGAGCAAAAGTGAGCGACTACGATGTAATTATTGTTGGTGCAGGTGCGGGGGGCGGAATAACCGCGAATGTGTTGGCACAAGCAGGTAAGCGTGTTTTGTTACTGGAACGCGGAAAGTGGCTGAAGGACGAAGAGATACCCTATGACCACCTTCGCAACCACCGCCTATCTCAATACGGGCATAACACGGGCCCCGATTTAGAGGGCAACCCCAGAGTCTTTGTGCAGGCGAGCGGTACGGCGAACCTTGTGCGTCCACATGAGGGAGCGTACAATAACAATGCGATGACGGTGGGAGGCGGGACGCGCGT
>JAPLCR010000671.1:0-2058 GCA_026392135.1 Armatimonadota bacterium | reverse complement strand
GGGAACCAGTTTCAAGCACCGCGCAAAAGTGGGTATCCTATGCCGGCTACCTCCGATACTCTGACGCGGAAAGTTCTAGAGGGCGGTGCAGAGAGGCTAGGTTGGAACACCTTCCCCGTACCCATGCTCATCAATACGGTGCCCTATCAAGACCGCCCTGCCTGTGTACAGTGCAAATACTGCGTTGGGTTTACCTGCCCCTCCAACTCGAAAAACGGAACCCACGCGCATATTATTCCGAGTGCGATTGCCACCGGAAACTGTACGCTCGTCACTCAAGCGATTGCCGAGCGTATAGAGACAGACAGCACGGGGAACGTCAACGGTGTGACCTATTATCAGGAGAAGGAGGGGGCAGTTCAGCGCGTAACTGCCACGGCGAAAGTGGTTGTCGTCTCTGCGGGAGCTATTGAGAGTGCACGGCTTTTACTCAATTCGACCTCCGACAAACACCCGCATGGTATTGGTAACGATTCCGATGTGGTGGGGCGTAACCTACAAGGACACTACTATCCGGGTGCAATTGGTCAGATGGAGGAGTCCGTCTATACAGGGCTGGGACCCGGTCCAAGTATTGCCACCTGCCAGTTCAATCATGGTAACGACGGTATTGTGGGCGGCGGAATGCTTGCTGACGATTTCATTAAACTGCCCATCATCTATTGGAAACGCGCCCTTCAGCCTCATGTTCCACTGTGGGGGCAGGCGAACAAAGACTGGATGCGAGAGGAGTATACGCGGACGCTTCAGATAATGGGACCCACTCAAGATATTCCGAACCCAGACTGCCGTGTTACGACCGACTCCTCGGTGAGAGATCGGTACGGTATTCCTGTCGCACGTCTCTCTGGTATGACGCACCCCGAAACAGTACGAACATCCTATTTTATGCGTGATAGGGCAGTAGAGTGGTTGAAGGCGAGCGGCGCACGAGAGGTATACGCACTGCCCATCGGCTTGGGGCTGAGCGCGGGGCAACATCAGGCGGGAACGTGCCGCATGGGAGATAACCCCAAAACCTCCGTTACGGACAAGTGGGGGCGTGCCCATAGCCACGATAACCTATTCGTCATCGACGGCTCTCTCCATGTCACCAATGGGGGCTTCAACCCAGTACTGACGATAATGGCACTGGCATTTCGCTCTGCGGAGGCTATCGCGGGTAGTTTCTAGGGCTTGCTAGGCTTTCGAGCAGGTAAACTTTATACATAGTGTGTTATGAGAGGACAAGTCCGTAGCCCTCTAGTGCTGGAAAGGGTATTGCAATGTGTACCGCCCTAAAGCTTCTTCTGATAGTCACCACTCTGCTTCTTGTCTTATCTAACCCTGCGGCGGCGCAGCAGCCGAAAGACCCTGCCGTTCTCCTTGATTTGCTTCTGGACGATTACCAGAAATACGGTCTCCCGTTTCCGCCCAAAGAGGCGCGGCTTGCGTTACTGGAGTATCCGCCGTTAGATGTGCCTAGACCCGCCTATAGGTCAAAACACTACTCTGTAGTCTTCGCTATACCTGCCACAAAACGCCACGTTTCCCGCGCCATACCTCTCCTCTCCAATCACAAAATAGGGTTGCCCGCCCGTTGGAAACTGCATTTTGAGTCGCCAGCATCCGACCTGTATCAGTCCGCCGCGACTAATAACTATTGGGTGGATTTGGCGATTGCCGATAGACTGTTTGTAATGGCGACCACCGCCCCTGAACTGGGCGAGACTAATGAATTGATACTTTTAGCGATTTTCTGCCACAAAATGGGATTAGAAAGACAGGCACTTGCGTTTTTAAGTAGAACATATACATCCCGCGACCCTGATTATAAACCACGAAGCGAATTAGGTTCGATGGCATGGCGGTATTGGATACACGCTTTCGAGAATGGTCGCCCCGGCAGAACGAAGATAGCGCGACAACTTCAAATCATCATGAGTTACAATCCCGTTTACGATAATCAGGTCAATCGGGAGATGGTGGCGGGGTTAAAAAAGTATGTATGGTAAAAAATTTATGGGGATTAAAAGAACAACCGTTTTAATAAATCCAAAAAGCAAAATAATAAAAATC
>JAPLCR010000080.1 GCA_026392135.1 Armatimonadota bacterium | reverse complement strand
CCGCGGAAGGCTTGAACAGCCAGATACAACTCATTAAGGCGAACGCCAGAGGCTATAGAAAGTTTGACAATTTCAGGGTCGCTATTCTCTTCTTTCTTGGAAAACTTGACCTATACCCACACGAAAGCCTATAGACCCATTTTATCAAGGGAGTAGCCTATACACAAGCTCACGGACTAAAGGCTACTCGTTTTCGTCAAAAAGAGAGCGGTAGCAGTCACGGCTAGCTGAGCAGTCAGCGGGTTGCACTAACTCTCCATCGGGACCAATCGCTTGCGCGGTCAGCCGACACCAGCAGTGGTTGCTCCCGTCAAGAATGTCCTTCTCTACGGTGGGAACTCCTTGCAGAAAGTAGTATTTTTTGCTGCGTAGTTCCCTGCAAAATGCGCTTTGCGCGAGGTTTACGTGGGTGGTTGTTTCGGTCATAGTTCTCTCCTACAGTCGGTTGACATCGCGATAGGATGGGGGAGTCGCAGATTCAGTGAGGTAGCGAACGGCACGGCGCACTAACGCTTTTGTGAGTGCTACTTTGTAGCCGTTTTGGTTGAGCGGTATTGCACCCTCCAGAGCCTTTTCAGCTATCTGTTGCAGTATCTCAGCGGAGGGAGTTTTCCCTTTGAGTAGAGCCTCTGCTTCGGGGACACGCCACGGAATGGGCGCGACACCGCCCAGAACAATCCTACAGTCCTGCACAACTCCCCCTTTAAGTTCGAGTGCCACCGCCACTGCCGACAAAGCCCAGTCCATAGAGACCTGTTCGCGGAACTTGAAGTAGACGCTTCTCGCGTTGCGAGGCGAGTTCGGCACGCTTATCTCCGTTACGATTTCGTTGGCTTGCAGAATGTTCTCATTGCGCGGATTATCGCGAGGCAACACAAAAAACTCGCTAAGAGGTATGGTGCGAGTGCCTTTTGCTCCCACTATGGTGAGGCGTGCGCCTAGGGCGACGAGTGCTGTTGCTGTGTCGGAAGGGTGGACGATAAATGAGGGACCGCCGCCCAGAATAGCGTTGTACTTGTTCTCACCGCTTGCTGCAAGGCAGTTACTCCCGCCCTTTTTCAGGCAGACAAGATGCTCATTGCGGTAGTACCAGCAACGCGGACGCTGGCATAGGTTTCCGCCAAGCGTTCCCATGTTGCGAATCTGTGCAGAACCCACGCTCTCTGCCGCTACTGCGAGGGCAGGAAAGAGTTGGCGGATGGATCTGTTTTCGGCTATCTCTGAGAGGTGGGTCAACGCACCGATTTTCAACCCCGTTTTAGGGTCGTATTTGATATAGTTCAGCCCCGGAATGTGCTTTAGGTTGATGACTGACTCTGGTTCGATGATATGCTCTTTCATCTCTGTTAGAAGGTCTTGCCCGCCTGCCAATATCTTCGTTTTCTGATGAAATACATCTTTGGAATCGAGTAGGCGGATGGCTTCTCCGAGCGTTTTCGGGTTGTAAAGTGCAAACGATTTCATGCTCACTATGAAACTCTCCTAACTGCGCTTGAGACGCTCTAAGCCGCGCAGAATTTTGTCGGGCGTGATAGGTAGTGTCTTAACGCGAACCCCTGTCGCATTGAAAACAGCGTTAGCAATGGCTCCTGCACCGGGAATAATGGCGGGTTCCGCCATACCGATAACCACATTGCGTGTGTCACCATCGTCGATGATGGGGATCATTTCGGGGATTTCAAAAGCCTGCGGTACTTTGTAGTCGTCCATGTTCGCATTGACCATATTCCCCGTTACCGGATCGGCTATATTAGTCTCCATAAGCGCGTAGCCAAGAGCCTGTATCATGCCTCCGTTGAGTTGACTTTCGACGGCAGTGCGGTTGAGTGGCAAGCCGCAATCTTGTACGCCTACCATCTTGACGACGCGCACTGCACCGGTCTCTATGTCTACCTCCACCTCTGCAAAGTGTACTCCGTGAACGCCGTCGCCCTGCAACTCTTGGTTCCATTTGCCCTGTGCAGTGATGCTATCGCGCCCCAGTGCTTTGCAGGCTTGCTTCCATGTTAGCGTTTTTTCAGGGTGTCCCTGT
>JAPLCR010000385.1 GCA_026392135.1 Armatimonadota bacterium | reverse complement strand
GGGTTAAGTTGACCACTCACAAACAGTAGGGAGTCGCGTACTGCCTCTCCTTCTAAACGACGGGGGGCGAAGCGCCATAGAGTACGGTCATCGCTGTCTTTTGCGGCGGCGGCTTTATTGAATTGTGACGACTGTTGATAGGTATTCGACAGCATTATAAGTTTGTGTAGGCTTTTAACACTCCCTCCACTCTCCACAAACCGATATGCAAGCCAGTCTAGCAGTTCCGGGTGGGTAGGACGCTCTCCGTTATAGCCGAAGTCGTTTGGGGAGGCAACTATTCCCTTTCCAAAGTGGTAGTGCCATACTCTATTCGCCATAACGCGCCACGTCAGGGCATTTTTGGAGTCTGCAATCCACTCTGCTAGGGCGATACGCCGCGCTCCTTCTGGTGCATCAGGCGCAAGCCCGAAGTCGGCTTTGAGGTAGGAGATGGCTTCTAGCCCTGCGGGAGTGACTATATCGCCGCGCTTCTCCACATCACCGCGTATCAAAACGACTGTCGGCGTGGGTTGCGCGGGGTTTGCAGAGTAGGTGAATTCGGAAGGGGCGGCGGCGTGAGTGAGTTCGCTTTCCAGACGCTTGAGGGCTAGGCGTGCCTTTTCCTGCTCTGCGCGTTCGGCGGGAGTCAGACTTGCGGTCAACTGCGCGGGGGTTAAATCCACAAAACCGACGCGATACGACTCTGCAACCTGTTCGGGGCTGAGTGCTGTGTCATACAGGCGTGCCTCCGCTATCTCGCCGCGCAGGTAGCCGTTTCCCGCGCCTTTATGCCGTAACCCAATAAGAACCTCCGCGCCGTTTGTTGGGTAGGCGCGTAGCATGGCAGAGCCGCCCGTCGGGATATACGAAACACCGTACCGCTTTCCGTTGCGGTAGAGCGTGATACTGTTGTCGGTGCGATAGACGGCGACGACATGAATCCAGTTGTTCGGGCTACTGGTCTCCTTTTCGCCGCCCACGTCGCGGGTGCGGTTAAAGCCTTCGCTACCCGCTACCCAGTATCCCTTTTGCCGTTCGCCAAACACAATAGAATCGAACTGAGAGCCATCGGGCATTTGCAAGGTGATTACTCCTCCACCCTGCTGGTCGAGATTGGAGAGCTTCACCCACGCCTCAAGGGTCTTCTCGCGGATGTTGAGAGAGAGGGGAGTGGACTGGAAGTAGGCGTTCCCTGTACTCAGAGTAAGGTGTCCGTTCTCCACCTTCGCACCGTTTATCAGGGTGCCATTCATCATGCCTTTGATGTCTCTGGGATCGAGGTCAAACGTCCAACGCGCCAGAGGATTCGGGAGCAGGATTTGCTGGAGGTGCGCCTCTTTCACCTTATCCCCTTCAGGAGTTGTGAGGGGACGATTGCCGTGCTGAACGCCATCGAGGGCGCATTTTAGGCGATAGTAGTTCTTCTGGGAGATGGGGTCGAACTTGTGGTCATGGCAACGGGCGCAGTTGACGGTCAAGCCTAGAAAGGTCTGCCCCACCGTTCCCGTTATCTCCTCCATCTCCTCCTCTCGTACACGTGCTCGATACAGTTCACTGACCTGCGAATGTCCTACTTCATCCCATGGGGCGGCGACTAGAAAGCCTGTCGCGATAATCCCTTGCCGTGTAAGCGGCTTGAGAACGTCTCCTGCTATCTGCTCTTTAATGAACTGCCCGTAGGGCTTATCGGTGTTGAAAGCGTCTATTACGTAGTCGCGATACCGCCATGCGTTCGGGCGAATTTGGTCGCGCTCAAAGCCGTGACTCTCGCCGTAACGCGCTACATCAAGCCAGTGCCGTGCCCATCTTTCGCCATAGCGGGGGTCGTTAAGCAGTCTCTCTATCTGTTTTTTGTAGGCGTTTTGAGAGGTGTCTTTCAGGAAGGTCTCTACCTCTGAGAGGGTGGGCGGTATCCCTAGTAGGTCGAGCGTAGCGCGACGTAGGAGGGTAGCTTTGTCGGCGGGGGGCGCAGGGTGTAGCCTCTCCTTCTCCAAGTTTGCGAGTATGAAAGCGTCAATGGGGCTTTTGACCCAACCTGTATTGACAGTTTTGGGAGGGGCTTGTCGTTTCAGGGGCTGGAGCGACCACCAGTTTTTGCTGGCACGTTGGGTGTTCGCTTTGGCTGTAGCGGGCAACGCCCACTCTGCTCCCGCTTCAATCCACTGCTTTAGTGTGGCTACCTCATCTGCTGTGAGGGGGCTTTTGGGGGGCATCTGCTTTAGGGTGACGCGCTGATAGAGGAGGCTGTTCTCCGGCTTGCCCGGAACGAGGGCACTCCCCGAAGTGCCTCCTCTGAGTGCGTGAGTGCGTGAGGTGAGGCTCAGTTTCGCATCGGGTTGCGTGTCGGCGTGACAGGTTGCACACCGAGCTAGTATCTTCATGGCACGGGTGGTCAGGTCTTGTGGCGTAGGGTTTTGTGCACGCAACAACGTTGACGCGCAGAGGCTATAGCCAATTAAAATGAGAGTTATAGATTTCCTCACGCCTAACTCCTTAGGGCAATGTATGCTTGAGGGCTTTCAACTGGTCAAGCGAACCGGGAAAGTAGTCTAGGTCTACGTTGGTCGTTATGCCGCTCACTCTCCCCTTTTCTGAATACTGCCAGATGTCCCATTTTGTAAAGCCCTGCGGCGGCTTGACCTGTGCGATGTCGCTGGCAGGAGGCGCAACTGCTTGGGCGGGTGCGTCGTGCAGATAGCGGGCTATCCAGAGCGAGTGACCGCTAAAGCCGTCGCCTAGATGGTTCTCTTCCCAGAAGTTCTTGTTGGTGTAGAGGATAGTACGTACTTTTAAGTTGGCTTCCACCTGTTGGACGCTATGGGAGAGGCGCAATTTAATGGTTTCAGCGGGAGTGTTATCGGGAGTCTCTACGTCTATCATGGGGGGCAGGGCTGCGCTCTGCGCTCCCGCAGTACGGAGCGTATTTAGGAAGACCGCAGACTGAGTGGAGGAATCGATATTAGAGCGGTGAAAGTGGTAGACACCCACAAGTAGCCCTGCCTGAACCGCCTTTGCGTAGTTCGCTTTGAGGTAGTCTAACTGTGCTATAGTACCTTCTGATGCCTTAATGTAGGCGAAAGTGACTCCTCTTTGCTTAACCTTTTTCCAGTCGATAATCCCTTGGTGATGTGATACATCTACTCCTATCAAGCTCATTTCGTGCCCCCTTGTACTCTATAATTGTGACTAATGAGTGTCTATACTAGGCACAATTCGTACGCCTTTTTGAGCGAGACCATCGGGGTATTGCGCGGAATGAACTCGTGCGCGAAGTAGCCCTTGAAGCCTGTGTCTGCAATGGCGCGGGCGATGGTTTTGTAGTTTAGCTCCTGCGAATCGTCTATCTCAGCACGTCCGGGAACGCCGCCCGTGTGGTAGTGGGCGATGAACTCTTTATTGCGCTGAATGGTGTCTATCACGTCCCCCTCCATTATCTGCATATGGTAGATGTCGTAGAGGAGTTTGAAGCGCGGAGAGCCTACCCTTTTGCAGAGTTCTACACCCCAAGCCGTAGTGTCGCACTGGTAGTCCTTGTGGTCGTGTTTACTGTTGAGTAGCTCCATTATCACGGTAACGCCAAGGTCTTCTGCCAGTTTTGTTATCCGTTTTAGCCCCGCCGCGCAGTTCACGATACCATCCTTATCAGCTAGTCCCCGACGGTTACCCGAAAAGACAATCATGTTCGGAATGTTCGCCTCTTTAACGAGAGGTAGCAGCCGCTCCGATTCCTTGACCAGTTTATCGTGGTCAGTAAGCCGGTTCCAGCCGTCCCCAATACCGCTGGGACCCATTGCAACGGCGCATTTCAGCCCCTCTTTCTGAACTATTTCCCACTCTTTTTGAGTAAGTAACTCTACCGACTGTATGCCCATCGCTTTGGCGTTTTTGGTCAGCTCCTCAAGCGGCATATTGTAGCACCACTTGCAGACCGACTGGTTGAGCCGCCCTTTTGCAGGTGCGGCTCCCGCAGAAGCATCCGATTCTGCAAAGGCAGTTGTTGTTGCGGCGACGACTGCGCCCAGAGCCGTGAGCGCGTTTCGGCGCGTGATAGGTGTGTTCATAAGTAGTTTTTCCTTTGTACCCCTATTCCCGTAGGCGGGGGTCGAAAGCATCGCGTAGCGCGTCACCCAAAAAGTTTACTGCCATCACAGTAATGGCGAGGGCAACGCTAGGGACAATCAGCAGGTAGGGTTTGGAAGCCATATCATTGAGCGAACTGAAAATCATGCGCCCCCAACTCGGAAAGGGAGGCTGCACCCCTAAATTCAAGAAGGAGAGCGTCGCTTCGGCGAGAATGACGGCGGCGACATCCTGCGTCACCTGTACGATAATGGGACCCGAAAGGTTCGGCAAGAGGTGGCGCAGAAGTATGTCGCGCTCAGGGACTCCTGCCGCCCGTGCCGCCTCGATATACTCCTTTTCGCGGAGGGCGAGGGTTTGACCGCGCACCAGCCGAGCCATACCGGGCCAGCCCACCACCCCCAACGCGAAGAAGAGGGTTCCCAGACTGAGCCAGCCCGGAAGCGCATCGCTACCAGAGCGCACGACGGCGGAGAGCAGTATCGCCAAAAGCAAATCGGGGAACGCGAACATAATATCGGTGAGGCGCATCAGGAGGAGGTCGGTTTTGCCGCCCCGATACCCCGCGAACAGCCCCAGAGAAATCCCGATAAGCGCCTCAATCACCACTACGACAGCGGTCACGCCGAGGGAGACCCGCGCCCCAAAGAGCAAGCGGCTGAACACATCCCTGCCCAGCGCATCCGTTCCAAACCAGTGATTATGGTCGGGTGGGGAGGGGTTCGTCAGGTAGCGTTGCGTGTCGTGAAAGTCGTAGGCGTAGCGCGTAAAGAGGTTTGCACCCAACGCCGCCGTCAACAAAAGAACGAGGTAGATACCCGCTACTACTGCGATAGGGTTGCGTCGCAAGCGTCGCCATGCGTCTGCGCTAGGGCTAAGAGATACCGTAGGCTTACTCATTTCGGGCTCTCCTGCGAACGGATGCGCGGGTCTATCACTCCGTACAGAACATCTATTGCGATATTGATAACGATGTAGAGAACCGCCACCAGCAGAGCCATGCCCTGAATAACGGGGTAGTCTCGTTTGCTTATCGAGTTGATAGACTCGAAGCCGATACCCGGTACGCGGAATATCGTCTCTACCACAAATGAGCCGCTCAACAGTGCCCCAAAGACCGTTCCCATCACCGTTAATACAGGGAGTAGTGCGTTTTTAAGCCCGTGTTTCCAGACCGCTCTGCCCCGCGAATAGCCCTTCGCAATGGCGGTGCGGATGTAGTCTTGACGCAAAACGTCCAGCAAGGAGGAGCGCATAAACCGCGCTAACATCGCCGCGGAACGCGCCCCCAGCGTCACGGTAGGCAGAAGCGTGTGCATTGGGCTAGACCAGCCATCTATTGGAAGCCAGCGCAGGTGTAGTGCGAGAACCATAATGAGGAGGGGACCCAACACGATACTCGGTACCGATACCAGCGCGACTACTGCCAACATCGCGAGCCTATCAAACCACGAGTTGTGAAACAGCGCGGCTAGTATCCCCGTAGGTATCCCCACGATGATAGCGAAGAGCAGTGCTTGCCACGCCAACTGCGCGGTGACGGGGAAATCGTTCCTGAGCATCTCGGTAATAGGTTGCCCGCCGCGTTGAAACGACTTCCCCAAGTCTCCATGCGTTGCAATGCCGACAACGTAGTTGACGTACTGCACGAATACGGGCTTATCCAGCCCGTATTCGTGTTTGAGTTGCGCGACGATAGCGGGGGTCGCTTTGTCTCCTGCGATAATCTCTACTGGTCCCGATGGCGCGAGCCGCGCCACCAGAAACACGAGAAACGAGATTGCTAGCAGGGAGGGTATCGCCAGCAGGACTCTTTTGACTATGAACGCCAGCATACTAAGGAGTCACCGTCGTCGTGGTATGAGGGCGATGCCCGAAGAGGCTATCGCGTATGTTTTTGACGCGGGGCTTTATTAGCTCCAGGTCTCTCTGGAAGTAGAGTGGAACCCAGGGCGCGTCGTCCACCGCTATCTGCTCCGCCTTGCGGTAGAGTTCCCAGCGTTTCTCCTCATTCGGCTCTACGTCCGCCGCATCGCACAGTTTGTCGAACTCCGCGCTCTTATATCCGACTCCGTTCTCAGGGTGATCTTCCTGTCCGTTCACCTTCCTGCTAGTGTGTAGAAGCGTGGAGAGGAAGTTCTGGGGGTCGAGATAGTCTGCGCCCCAGCGCAGGTGGGTTAGCGGAAGCGTTTTCGATTTTCGCTCCACAAGGAACTGCCCCCACTCCATGGGGCGTATCTGCACTTCGATACCGAGGTTCGTCTTGAGTTGTTGGGCGATGACTTCTGCGGTCTGAGCGACCTGCGGGTAGTCGTTTCGGAAGGAGAAACTGAGCGCGGGGAAGCCCTTGCCATCGGGGTAGCCCGCCTGAGCGAGCAGTTGTTTCGCCTTCGCGGGGTCGTAGGGAAGTGGTTTGATGTTCTCGTTACGCCCTTTTATACCGGGAGGCACGATGCCGTCCGCTTTGTCGGCTTGCCCCTTCATGGCGACGCGCAGAATATCGTCTTTGTTTATCGCCATAGCGAACGCTTGACGCACTTCGCGCTTGGCGAACGGCGAGTCCTTCGCGTCCTGATTCATGCCGATATACCACGTCGCGGCGCGTAGAAACGACTTGAGTTCCCCCTTGAGAGTGCCATTGCTATTCACTCTATCGAGGTCGGCTGCGGAAATCTCGGTATAGTCGAGCTCTCCCGCCTCATACTTGTTGAGGCGTTGCCCTGCGTCCTTGACTATCGGGCGGAGGATGCCGTCGAGTTTCGCTCTGCCTTTGTGGTAGTCCGCAAAGGCGGCGAGGCGCACTGAGTCGTTGCGGCGCACCTCTGCGAACTTGAAGGGACCCGTCCCTGTCGTCGAGGCGAGGGTGTTTTCGTCTATGGCTCCGCCGTTCTTCTCAACCTCCTCCTTGCAGATAGCGTAGGAGCAGGGATAGGTCATGTTGCCGAGCCAGAAGGGTTTGAAGCCGTCAATCGTGATATTGAGCGTGTATTTGTCCACCACCTTCACGCCCTTAATATCTTGCGCTTTACCGACTATTTTGTCGTTCGCGCCCACGATGTCCTTGAGGTAGCTCTGAGCGGTAGGCGATTTCAGCTTGGGGTCGCAGGCGCGTTCGAGGCTGTACTTAAAGTCGTCTGCGGTGAGTTCGCGCCCATTGTGGAACTTCACGCCGTGTTTGATATGGAAGGAGTATGTCACTCTGTCGGGCAGAAGCTCCCACTTTTCAGCGAGGTTCGGCTCAATCTCGTTCTTTTCGTTCCAGATAACAAGCCCCTCGTACACCTGCTGAATGAGGTCGATGGTCGTGCCATCTTCCACTTTCGCGGGGTCGATGCTTGTGGGTTCGGTGGTGAGCGGGTAGCGCAACACGTTCTCGGTAGCGGGCTTTCCTGTTCCGCTATCGCCATTGCCCTTAGAGGTTGTGTTGCAACCACTGAGCGAGGTGAAGAGTAGACCTAGAGAGACCAGAGAGAAGAGGGTAGCCCGCTTTTGGCGGTTATGGGAAGGTATGAGGAAGCCCTGCACGGTAAGAGAACTCCTTTCGGGGATAATCGCGTAGTTAATGACTCAAATTCAACAAGTAGGCAGAATCTCCTGCCTCTCATTGGTAAGAGCGGCAGGAGATTCAAAATCTCACACTGATTATACTTCAAAAAGGACGCAGTTTAGATAGTCTCCTTGTAGGTAGAGAGGTGGTGGAAGTGAGCAATATCGCCGCTAGTGAGGGCTTTTATCACTGCAAGATGGTCTGAAAAGGTTGCCATCAGCCCTTTGTGTGTGTTTACATGGACATAGTCATTGACCATATCTACGATGTTGTCGATGTTGTCTGGAAGCATATTTGCAGGCAGTTTCGCGATTTGTCTGGGCAAGTACACAACGAAGTCGAACTGATGTGCATAACGCCATGTGTTTGGGACTTTGGCGTTGTAGTCATTAGCGAATGCCTGGTCACCAACTTGAGGGCTACCAAAGGTATAGACTGTGGAAGTAACAGCCTTCTGTGATAGATGTGAGGCGAGCA
>JAPLCR010000196.1 GCA_026392135.1 Armatimonadota bacterium | reverse complement strand
TATTTCGGGTGTGGTTGTCCTACCAGAGTATGTTCAGGTAGTGAAGAGCGAGATTCGCATGATTCGTGCCAACGACTGCCGTGAGGTGGTCTTGAGATATTTAGAGGAGAATCGTCCGTGAGTAAAGTTACTATTCTTATCACCCTAGAGCCTACCGACCCCGATGCACAGCCCTTCCGAGATGCTATCGCCGCCGACCCTGTACTACGTGAGAGTGTGGAGTTGCACTTTGCAACGGGGGACGCAGTTGCTAAGCCTATCGCACAGGCGGAAATCGCGTGGTGTGGTAATCTGTCTCCTAACATGATTGATAAGGCTCAACGGCTACGTTGGATAAGTTTTTGGAGTGCGGGTGTGGACGGTAAGATTACGCCTCAACTACTAGAGCGTCGCTTTCTTTTGACCACTGCAAGCGGTGTACATGGGGCGAATATCGGAGAGCATATTATGGCGTGGATGCTGATGTTCACGCGTGATATGCACTATCATGTCCGCTCGCAGGTCGCAGGAGAGTGGAAGCGTTCGGCTGTGATGTCCGCCGTCTCGGAACTTACGGGGCAGACGCTTGGAATTGTGGGCTATGGACGTATTGGGGAGGGGTTGGCAGTTCGTGCCAAAGCCTTTGGTATGCGCGTCGTTGCCCTCAAGCGTAACCCCGCACTTCGCTACAACGAAAATGTGACTGTTGACCAGCTCTATGCGCCGTCTGAACTGCGTCAACTACTCGCCGAATCCGATCATGTATGTATCTCCCTCCCTCTCACGCCAGACACCTATCATCTATTCAACGCCGAAACGCTCTCGTATATGAAGCCTACCGCCTACCTCTACAACGTGGCGCGGGGCAAAATCATAGATGAGCAGGCACTGATAGCGGCGTTACAGGAGGGTAGAATAGCGGGTGCAGGGTTGGATGTGTTCGAGCAAGAGCCTTTAGCCGCTGATAGCCCACTGTGGAAGCTGGAGAATGTGATTATCACACCACACACCGCAGGGCAGACTCCGTACTACTTCGTTCGCGCCGCCGAGCTGTTTGCGGAGAATCTGCACCGCTATCTGCGTGGGGAAACACTGCATAACCTATATCGGCACGAGCGAGGGTATTGATGAATTAGAATCGTGTGCAGGAACTTTCCACCGTCGAGTCGAATAAGAGCCGTAACGCACATAGCGTTGACCTCTTTGTGAAAGGAATGACAACTATGTCTAAAAAAGTAAAAATTGGTGTTATTGGAGCGGGCGGTATCGCCAATGGCGCGCATCTGCCGGGCTACTCTCTTATTCCTGACGACTGCGAAGTCGTGGCAATCTGCGATATTGACCCCGCTGCCCTTAGCAGAACGCAAGAGAAGTATAATGCGAAATACACCTTTGAGAACTACCACGACCTACTAGCAATGGATGAGATTGACGGCGTATCCGTCTGTACCCCTAACTTCGCGCACCACCAGATAACGATAGATGCACTCAACGCGGGGAAGAACGTCCTCTGTGAAAAGCCGATAGCGATGAACGCACAGCAAGGTGCGGAGATGGTCGCCGCCTCCAAAAAGAGCGGTAAGTTCCTGCAAATTGGTTACAATAGTCGTTTTGCGCCGCAGAACCAACTCCTCAAGAAGTTCATTGACGCGGGTGAACTGGGTGAAATCTACTACTCTCGCGCTCAGAGCCTACGACAGCGCGGTATCCCCGGTTGGGGCGTGTTCATAGACAAAGAGAAGCAGGGCGGGGGACCTCTTATTGACATCGGCGTACACGTACTCGATCTCACCATGTGGCTTATGGGGCACCCGAAACCTGTGGCGGCGAGTGGTGTCACTTACCAAAAATTCGGGAAGCGTAGCGACATCGTGGGCTTTATGGGGCAGTGGGACCATACCAAGTTTACGGTTGAGGACTTTGCCTCCGCGCTTATCCGCTTCGATAATGGCGCAACCATCGTGCTAGAGGCGAGTTTTGTTGCGAACCTTCGACAAGAGGTACATAATGTAACGCTACTCGGAACCGAAGGCGGAGCGGAGGCTTACCCGCTCAGTATCACGCAAGAGCGGCATCGAAGTCTGTTTACCTACGAGCCGAAAGTGCCGAACCCCAATATCAATACGCACCACGCAGAAATGAAAGCCTTTGTGGAGTGTATTCGCGATAACAAAGAACCTCTTGTGACAGGTGAGCATGGACTCGCTGTTGCAAAAATCATGGACGCGATTTATAAGTCCTCTGAGCTAGGTCGCGAAGTAACGATTGATTAGTTGTGGTGTATAATAGAGCGTGTTCGAGGTGTAACCCTCGAACACGCTCTACAAATTATTGAAACTAGACCGTTGTTTCTTCGTAGTAGAGACACCACCCTCTGAGAGTGACACAGAATTTAAGCGTGGAAGTACCTATCCAAGAACCTGCCCAAACTACACCGTCCAGTTCGCAAGAGCCTCCCGCGAAAGAGCAAAAGTTCGGCTCAATCATGTGGGCTATACTTATTGTTGCCGCTCTGGCAGAGATATCGTATGGCATGGTGAACTTCTCAGCAACGCCTGTCTATATAAAGGCGTTGGGGCTGGACACCAGTTTTATCGGAATTGTCTCTACGAGCTACCTCGTCTGTGAGGCTATGCTCAAGGCTCCCTTTGGTGTACTGGGCGACCGAGTGGGTAGAAAACGACTTCTGGTCATTGCGCCTATTGTCTCCGTATTTACCGCTCTCGCCACAATTTTGGTGCACCACCCGTTAGGGCTTATGTGTCTCCGTGCGATTGATGGAATGGCTCTTGCCGCACTCTGGCCCTCTGCCTTTGGCATTATCAGCGACTACTCTAAGCCCGGTGAACGCGCCAAAGCCATGAGCCTCTTCAATATCTCCTACATGGCGGGCATCGCTTGTGCCCCCGCACTTGGCGGAGCTATCAACGATCTTGCAACCCACTATCTGCACTTGGAAGGCATTCACCAGAAGCAGCCCTCCTTCTACGCTTGTGCCATACTGTTTGCCATTACTGCTGTTGTTGCGGGGGCTATCCTACCGGGAGGCAAACCCGCTCTGCATAAGAGTGAGATAGACGCGACGGCAGAGTTGGCGGTGGAGGGAGGCTTTAATCTTGGTGAGTTTCGCAAGATGCTCTCAAAGATGCCGAATGTACTTTGGCTCGCCTTCACGATATTTATGGGAGTAGGGCTTGTAATGTCCTATGCGAAGCCGTTTCTTACCGAATACTTCCACATTCCGGAGTGGGAGTACGGTACGCTCATACTCATACCAGCTCTCATTGTAGGCTCGCTCTCATTTCCGCTCGGAACTTTGGGCGACAAGATCGGCAAGGTACGGGCTATCCGCGTAGGGCTAGGGCTATCTGCATTTGGATTTTGGCTTGCCATGCTCTTTCCGTTTAAGCTACTTCTTCTGGGCTTTGGCATTATCATCGGTATCGGCTACGTGATTGCATACCCCTCTGTCTTCGCCTATGTTAGTGAAAACTGCGACCCAAAGCAGAAGGGAGCCGCTATTGGAGCCGTTGGAACCGCGCAAGGTTTGGGCGCGATTATCGGGAACACTCTCAGTTCCGTACTCATTAAGTACGGCGCATTCAAACTGTTTGGTTTCTTCCCTGTGCCTGCGGGGGGCATGATATTTCTTGCCTGCGGCATTATGCTTCTTATCTCCTTCTCTTTTTCTGTTTTTGGCTTGAAGACCAAATCCTCACTCATGCCCTTCGATTAGCGGTTTCCAAATCCTTGCCTGACTAGCGTTGCACTGTGTAATACGAATAGTAGTAGTTCATGAAACCTGAATCGGGTTTCATCCGTTATCAATTTTGTGAGTAGAGCGGAGAGAACCTTTTTAGATTCCCTTCTGCTTGAGGAGCCGTATTGAACCTATCGGATAGTCGCCGCGCCTCCATTGCGTGGTTGTTTCTCTGTTTTGCGTGGGGTACGGGATTTGTTGCCGCTCGTGAAGGTGTAAAGTATGCTCCCCCTTTCCTTTTTGCAGGGCTACGTGTTTTGGGGGCGGGGCTGCTTTTACTGGTAATATGCCTCCTCACCAAAGCAAAACTACCCAACCGTAGACAACTCGCCACACTGCTTACAATGGGGGCAGTTATTGAAGGGTTCACGAATATCTGTATCGCATTTGCGGTCTTCTACCTGACGAGTGGAATGCTTTCGCTGATGTTGGCGACAACGCCTTTCTGGATGGTAGGGATTGAAGCGTTGAAGCCGCAAGGGGATAGGCTCTCTTCACGGCATACGGTGGGACTAGCGATAGGGTTTACAGGAATGGTGGGGTTACTTGCCCCGAAGCTTATCGGTGTAAGTTACAATTCACACCTTCTCATGGGTTGTCTTGTGATGCAAGGGGCGTGTGTCTCCATCTCATTTGGTTCGCTCTATGTGCGGCATCAGCGTTTGGGGGTTGCTCCGTTTATGGGGGCGGCATGGCAGATGATTTCGGCGGGAGTAATCGTCGTACTCGTAGGAACGTTGCGCGGGGAGTGGGCACGCTGGCACTTTACGCCACAGGTCGCCAAGCCCTTCTTCTACCTGCTTCTTATACCCTCCATGCTAGGCTACAGTTGCTACGTCTACTGTCTGCCCCGCATCCCGCTCGCTCTGTTTTCGTTGCACCGCTACATTAATACGGTGGTCACCTTTCTTTTGGGCTGGCTTATACTCGGCGAAAAGTTTGGGGTAGGGGAGTGTTTAGCAGTAGTGGTTATCTTTATAGGCGTGTTTTTGGTTCAAAATAGCAGTTTTACCGTGTCAAAGAAGGAGCCTTCCTCATGAGTGAATCTCGTCCCCCGTATCGAAATCGTGTGTCTGTCATCTTTAAGAAAGAGTTTCGGGAGATATTTCGGGATAAGCGAACCCGTATGTCTGTCGTTATCGGTCCCCTTATTATTACCCCACTGATGTTTGCACTCATTGGTAAGGGCGTGCAGGGGCGCATGGAGCAGGTGGATAAGGAGAAAATCTCCATTGCGGTTATTAGCAGTGCTAGCACACACGGTGTAGAGAGTCTGCTTCAGGAGACGGGCAAATTTGACATAAAAAAAG
>JAPLCR010000386.1 GCA_026392135.1 Armatimonadota bacterium | reverse complement strand
TAGAGTAATGTCCTTCGCGTGGCAGCTCACGATGTGGGGAGCCAGTATTTCAAAGCAGGAGCGAAGGAATTTTCCGTTCTCAAAGTAGCGTTGCGGCGAGTTGATGATGTTCACGGGATCGAGGTGAACGCCAAACTGCCCCGGTCGGTCTATCGCATGGAGGAGGCGTAGGTAACTCTCAGGCGAATCGGGAAAGACCCATGGCATGGTCTCCAGCGAGTAGCAGGTTCGCTTAGGCTTCACGCTGTCGATTATGGCGCGAGTTGTCTCCACGATAAGGTCAAAGGTCTCCTCCGTCAGGTTATTGGGGTGAGGTCCATCCCACTGCTCGCCCCGCGCCCCTGCGATATTAACACAACACCTCGCCCCTAACCTCTCCGCAAAATCGAGGCTCTTAATACAGTGTTCAAGGGCTTTATTGCGGGTTGCGTCGTCCGAGCTGATAGGGTTGCTCCACGCCCCGACCTCCGCTATCAGCAGGTTATGCCGCTGACAGACGGCTTGGAGTTCACGAATGCGGCTCTCGTCCGATTCGTAGCCAAACGGCGGAAACACCGCTGAGTACCCCGCCGTAACCTGAGCCGCCGCCCATACCTCAAGGTCGTTTTTATCTACAAATACCGCGCCGCCTAATCTCATGTTTCTATCCTCTCCCCGTCCCCTCTCTGAAATGGCGAGGGGCAGGTGTTTGTTGTCAATTTTGCACTGCGTTTCGCACTCTTTCGCGAGTTTCGCGGTTAGCCAAACGCGCTTACACGCTCTCCTACTCAGTTTCCAGAGTGTATTTCCCTCCGGCTTTCGTTTCAAAGACGAGAACGGTTGGTTCAGCATACTGCGCCGCGCCGCCGTGCAATGCCATGCGAATAGGAGTACGCACTCTGCACGTCCCCGACTGTTTCGCGGTTATCACGGCGGAACGTATTCGCCCGCCCTCCCATGCTATCGCGACTTCGTAGCCGCCGCGCGCCCGTAGCCCTTTGACGGAACCATTCGCCCACGCCTTGGGAAGAGCAGGAAGCAACTCTATCTCGTCAGATTGGCTCTGTAACAACGTCTCCGCGATACCTCCGCTTCCCCCAAAGTTTCCGTCAATCTGAAAAGGCGGGTGGTTATCGAAAAGGTTGGGAAGCGTAGACTTCGCAAGGAGCGCGATGATGTTCTCATGTGCCTTTTCGCTATCGTGAAGCCGCGCCCAGAAGTTGATAATCCAAGCCCTACTCCACCCCGTATGCCCCCCGCCGCCCTGCAAACGTCGCTCTAGCGAGATACGCGCGGCGTGAGCGAGTTCCGGCGTGCCGCGATACGTTATCTGATTACCCGGATGAAGCGCGAACAGGTGTGAGATATGCCGATGCCCCGGCTCAGTCTCGTCAAAATCCTCCATCCACTCCATCAGTAGATAGCGGCTTTTCGGATCCTCTACCAGAAAGTCGAGGTAGAACTGCGCCGACGCTCTCATTGTAGGATAGACCTTTTCAAGATACACCTTATCGGGCTGGAAAGCGTAATGCTCCCAAAGGTGAAGGCACAGCCAAGCCCCCGCCGTCGGGAACTGCCCCCACGAAGGATGTTCGCCCGGCGATGTGTAGCCCCAGATATTCGAGATGGTATGCACCACCCAGCCGTTCGCTCCGTAGTGAACTTTTGCGGTCTTGCTTCCCGGCTCTTGCAACGACTTGATGTACTCAATAAACGGCTCGTGGCACTCCGCAAGGTTGGTCGTCTCTGCGCCCCAGTAGTTCATCTGGTCATTGATATTATGGTGATAGTCGCCGTTCCAGGGGGTCTGCGTACTCTCCGTCCAGATACCTTGTAGATTGGCGGGAAGTCCGCCGGGGCGCGAAGACGAAAAGAGTAGGTAGCGTCCATACTGAAAGTAGAGGCTAACGAGTGCAGGGTCTTCCTCGCCTTTGCGGAGGCGTTCGAGGCGTTCGTCGGTGGGCAAATCTGCGTTAGGAGTGCGCCCCAAGTTGAGCGAAACGCGATTGAACAGCGACTGATAGTCCTTGAGATGCTCTCGCTTGAGGGCGGCATAGGATTTTCGACTTGCTGTCTCCATACTCTTCGCACAACTTTCGGCGTATTTAGGATTGCGGAAGCCCGTATTGGCACAGACTATCAACGTCACAGCCTTCGCGCCCGCTATTCGCAAGCCTCCCCGAACCGTACCCTGCTCCGCTATCGCTTTTAGTGAGCAGATATACCCTACCCCTTTACCGTTCGAGAATTGACCGTGCATAGTAAGCGTATCGCCCTGCGCTTCGGTAGAGGCTCCCGCGGGACGATTCAGCACTACGTCGAAGTTCAGCCCGTTCGCTCTACTCGCGGTCAGTCGAATCACTATCGCTTGCGCGGGACGCGAGGCGAAAACTTCGCGAGTATAGGTAGTGTCGCCAATACGGTAGGTGACTTTTGCAATGCCCGTACTCAAATCCAGTTCGCGGTGATACTCCTGCGCCTCCCCCTTATGGTCGAAGTGAAGAGCGAGATTACCTAGCAGTTCGTAAGAGCCATACGCCTCGTTCGCCCCGTTGCCCCCTCCAGAACCCGTTCCCTTACACGCAAGATAGCGATAGGTCATCTCCTGCGCCTCGGTGTACTTACGCTCGAAAAGCAGTTTACGTATCTGAGGGAGATACTGTAGGGCAGTGGGATTGTCCGCGTCTTGCGGATAGCCCGACCACATACTGCCCTCGTTCAGTAGGATTCGCTCCGTATTAACGCCCCCGAACACCATCCCGCCAAGCCTCCCATTGCCTATCGGCAACGCCTGTGAAAAGGCTTTCGAGTTCTGCCAACTAAACCCGCTCTCCGCCTCGCCCGCCACCGTCGCGGGTTGGCGATACCAGAGCCTATCCGCCGACACAGCGGGTAGTAACGCGGGAAGCGTCAAAAACAGCATGATAAATAGCCCTTTCAGCCTGACAAACATCGTAAATGCCTCCTAAGCGCGACAGAATTAGCCCACTACCGG
>JAPLCR010000488.1 GCA_026392135.1 Armatimonadota bacterium | reverse complement strand
GTGGCAAAATACGATGGCGGCGGCGGTGGTGGTGTTTGGAATGGGTAAAGCCCTTTTCGACACCTTCTACGAAGAGAGATTTCGCTGACATCCCTCCAGCATGAGAAAGCCCCCCTCCTGAAAAAGGAGGGAGGCTCTGTTTTGTAGGCGATGATGCCTACATCTTACCGCCTTCTTTTTTCATAGCATCGTGCTTGGGAGCCATTTTGCCCGACATTTTGCCGTGCATCTTGCCGCCCATCATTCCGTGTCCCATCTTGCCCTTTGCCATCTTCCCCTTCATTTTACCGTGTTCCATCATCTTGCCGCCCATTTTACCGTGCCCCATCATCTTGCCTTCCATCTTCTTGTCGCCCATCTTACCTTCCTGAGCGAAAGCAGGGGTAAGACACGCCCCGATAACAACCATCGTACTCGCAAATGCAAAAACACGCTTTATCATGGAACCGTTCTCCTTGTTGTTGTTTTGCGGCATCTATGCCGCCGTAATTCGGAAAAGCGTTGGATTAGAGTTGCTCTCCCAAAAGCTGTTAAAGACCGGAATACCAGTCGTACCCCGCCTCTGCCCAGTAGTCGGCAGGACGTTCGTTTGTATAGCGCAGTACGCCGATACGTTTAATATTTTTTATTCCATATTTTACGGGAATAACCAGACGCAGAGGCGCACCATGCTCCTTAGTCAAAGGCTTCCCATTCATCTCATAGCAGAGTAGGGTCTGAGGATGTAGGGCACTCTCCCTGTCTAACCCCACATAGTACTCTCCGTCTGGGGTCGCCAATCCCACATAGTCTGGTAGATCTTGTGGGCGCAGAACTATATCGGGAGGTAGGCTGTTTTTGGGCATAGGCGGGTGCTTCGTCATGAAATCGGAGAGACGTACTCCTGCCCACGTCACCACTTGGCTCCAACCTTCTATACATTTCAGCTCCGTAGTCATTTCGACACGCGGTAGGCTCTTTATATCTTTCAATGTCAGTGACAGAGGCTCCTTGCTTCCATAGCCTCCCTCCACGCTCAAGTCCCAGTTGTCAATATCCAGTTCAGACTGTAGTCCATATCCCCCATTAGCACGCGGCTCTCCTGCAAGGTTGGCTGGAAACGTCGGGGCGAGGCTTGTTGGACGGAAGAGTGCGCGTCCAACCTTTTCATTGAACTGTAGGGTGCGCCTAAAAGGATAAGGGATACCGTCTACCTGCGGTCTAGACGCTAGCCATTCACGGAAGCCAATTACGCTTGCAATCGCGCCGCCTGCCCATAGAAAACTCCGTCGTGACACTCTTCTCATCTGCGCTTCTACCGAAAGCGATGTCTTTGAGGATGTGTCAGGCGCATGGCTGGCAAGGCTCTCTTTTGCCTCTGGCATTTCTGGGGTTTCGTGTGTCATAGAGTGGTCACTCCTTCTTGTATTACGGGAGGCTCTTGCGGGTCTTCCACGATTTCGTAGCCCGTTACCATCGCTCTAAAGTTGTTCCAACCGGCACGTATTACTTGCACGATATGTACAACAAAGAAGAGACAGTATCCAACAGTGAGCCAAAAGTGTAGAAATCGGGCAACGGTATATCCCCCGATCAGTTGCGTAATGAGTGCGAACTGCGTCGGCTTGTAGATTGCCAATCCTGTGAGAAGTGAGCCTGCCCCCATTATAATGATACTGGTGTAGGCGAACTGTTGCGCCCCATTAAACTTTTTGCACGGCAGAGGCTTTGTGCTCAAGTGAAGGTCGTGGAGTATCACGTCGAAGGCTTCACGAAACGAGTTGCGATTGGGAAGCAGGTAACGCCATTCGCCGGAGATAGCGGTGTAGAGGACGTAGAGTATGCCGTTAATAATAAAGAACCACATAAACATAAAGTGCCACGCCATACCTTCGGCTAGCCGAGATTCGAGATTCAACATAGTGAATAGGCTTGGAGGGAAGAAGGCGAAGAGAGTGAAACTCCCCCACCCTATACGGT
>JAPLCR010000174.1 GCA_026392135.1 Armatimonadota bacterium | reverse complement strand
GCGTGAGTTGTGCGTATTTCTGGTAGAATCTCTTTTGGTATTTCAAATAATGGAAACCCTACACTTTATGATATTGGAGTCATACTCATGGCAAAACGCAAACTTAATGTAGCCCTTATTGGCTATCAATTCATGGGAAAGGCGCACAGCAACGCCTATCGGCAAGTGGGACGCTTCTTCGACTTGGATGTGGAGCCTGTGATGAAGGTTCTGGTTGGACGTAGCGAGAAGAAAGTGAAAGCTGCACAAGAGCTATTTGGTTGGGAGGAGTATGCAACTAACTGGGAAGATGTCATTAGCCGCGACGATATTGACATTATTGACATTGGAACCCCCAACGATTCCCATGCTCTTATATCCGTTGAGGCGTTGAAGGCTGGAAAGCACGTTCTTTGCGAAAAGCCTCTTGCAATTACGGTTGAAGATGCGAAAACCTCCTATGAGACCGCCAAACAGACTGGGTTAATAAACGGTATCTGCCACAACTACCGTAAAGCCCCTGCCGTCGCTCTTGCGAAGCAGTTTGTAGATGAGGGTCGTTTGGGTAAAATCCGCCACTTCCGAGGCACGTATCTGCAAGACTGGATTCTTGATCCGACGGTTCCGCTCGTATGGCGGCTCGACAAAACGATTGCGGGAAGTGGTTCACATGGTGACCTGAATGCTCACCTCATCGACACTGCCCGCTTCGTAATGGGGACAGAGTTTGCAGAGGTTTCCGGTATGGCAGACACCTTCATCAAGAAGCGCCCTTTGCTTGCCGATACCGAAGGCGGGCTGACGGGCTTTACCGCCTCGCAGGAGATGGGCGATGTGACGGTGGACGATGTGACCGCCTTCCTTGCGCGATTTGAGAATGGCGCAACGGGAACCTTTGAGGCGACTCGCCTTGCCCCCGGGCGCAAAAACTATAATCGCTGGGAGATCAATGGAGAGAAAGGCTCTATCGCCTTTAACCTTGAGCGCATGAACGAACTAGAGGTCTATGTCACCGATGATCCGCAGGGGCTACAGGGCTTCCACACCATTCAAGCCACTGAAAGCTTCATGCCCTACATGAGTGCCTACTGGCCCGTGGCGCACATTATCGGCTACGAGCACACCTTTATCAACCTCGTAAAGGACTTTCTAGAGGCGGTTGGCAACAATACGCCCTTCAACCCGGACTTTTACGACGGTTACCAAAATCAGACGGTTCTAGCGGCGGTGGAGCAGTCGGCAAACTCCCGACAGTGGGTCTCCCTATAACTTTTGTAAAAGAGAGAACCGTACAAGAAAGCCCTCTGCACCTAAAATGCAGAGGGCTTTTATAGTACGAAAACGAGATAAATACTGCTCAATATCGCCTTATCGCCTTATTTTGATAGAAATTGCGGCTTTTTTCACAAGACCCCTTGACAAGCCCTCTGGAACTTGCTAGAATCACGTCGTCGTTTCTCACTCTATTGTAAGGATTTATTTCTTTCTCATGCAAGCAGGATTTGCGATTGCTAACCTTTCTGCAAGAAGCCGTCGTCGCCGTGAAAGATTCGGGATTTAGCCCGCATTTCACGTCGTGAACCCCTGTTCGCCGAACTTGAGAGCCGTGGGCTAACCCCGTAAGGGGGCGGTCTACGGTTTTCTTTTTTAAGAAGCGCCTGCCGCCAGTTCTCCCCAGAACCGAGCGGTTTTTTGATTTTCAAGGAGCAGTTTTTACCCATTTGTCCTTAGGTAGTCCCTCCTCAAAACGGAGAAGAACTACTTGATAGGTGGTTTCCGCTTCTGCAACAGTGCACTATTTAAGGAGTAGGTCGCCGTGAATAAGATAGATGTCGGTGTGGTCGGAGCCTCTGGCTACGGGGGCGGAGAGCTGTTGCGAATACTCGCAACACATCCCAACGTAAACTTAAAAGCCGCCGTTTCGGGAACGTATAAGGGCAAGCCTATCACGGCTTCCTTTCCCAACCTTGCGGGACACCTGCCCAACCTAGTCTTCTCTGATTATGGTGATGGCGCGGAGATAGCCTCGTGTGATGTAGTGTTCCTCGCGCAAGATAACGGAAAAGCCATGCTGACTGCGCCCCATCTTCTGGAGGCGGGTTGTAAGATAGTAGACCTCTCTGCCGACTTTCGGTTTCGGGATACCGCTACTTACGAAGCTACCTACAAGACCCCACACGCAACCCCGGAGTGGAACGCCCGCGCCGTGTACGGACTGCCGGAGCTGTTTGCGGAAGAGATTAAAGGCAAGCGAATAGTCGGTAATCCCGGCTGTTATGTGACCGCCTCTACGCTAGCCCTAGCCCCCTTACTCAAACACAACCTCGTCACCCCTTCTAGCGTCATTGTAGATGCAAAGAGCGGGGTGTCGGGCGCGGGGAGGGCGAAGTTCAGCCTAGACTACCACTACCCCGAAATCAATGAGAGCGTGAGCGCCTACAAAATCGCGGGAACCCACCGACACACACCCGAAATTGAGATGGCTCTCTCCACTTTTTGCGGTCTCTCCGACTTCGCGCTAACCTTCACCCCGCACCTTATCCCCATGACACGGGGCATCCTCGCCACCGCCTACGCCAACCTGATAAACGCCTGCTCAACCACCGAACTTCTCGCGCTCTACCGCGAATTCTATGCGGGTATGCCCTTCATGGTCATCCTAGACGAGGGCGAACTGCCCGCTACGAAGCACACGCTCGGCAGTAATCGGTGTCATATCGGCTTGGGGGTGGATACGCGAATGAACCGCGTGACGGTGGTATCGTGCATAGATAACCTTGTGAAAGGGGCGGCGGGGCAGGCGGTTCAGAATATGAACCTTATCTGCGGCTTCGACGAGACGGCGGGGCTTCTGTACGCGGGAGGTATCGCCCCTTGAGCAAGACCGCCGCGCCCTCGACATCCTTTACCCTTCGCACCTATCGTGCCGAGGACTACCCCGCCATACTCGCGCTGTGGCAGTACACGCGCCAACGCCCCTATCGCCCTGAGCAGATGGAGCGAGTATTGCGTAGCGAGGGCGGCGTTCTCGTAGCGGAGGGCGAACTACCCAACGGCGAGAAGGTGGTTGCAGGGGTATTGATATGGTCTCATAACGGGCAGGTGGGGCATCTCTGGCGGGTAGCAGTTGCGCCTGAGTTTCGGCGGCAGGGCGTGGCGAGTACCCTAATTCATCAGGCAGAGGCGGATATACGCGCCTCTGGGCTAGACGGCGTTGGTCTGCTGACGCGTATATTGAACACGGCGGCGCAGTCGCTCTATGTGAAGTTGGGCTATCGGCATCGCGAGGATTTGATTTTTTGGAGTAAGAGGTTTGACGGGGAGTAGCCAGCGATATCCCCTTTGTGAAGGCTCATTGGGGTATGTATTGGGAGGGTTTGAGATAGGGGAGGCTTATCTGTACCCGCCCTCATCCCGTCCTGCGGACACCCTTCTCCCAATTCTGGGCGAAGGGCTTGACCTATAGGTAGTTTTGTATAGCAGTTCAGTTTTTTATGTACAAAATCCGTACATACCCCTGTGAGCTTTGTGAAGTGGAAGACTTAGAGAGGGTGGTTGGGTTAGTGCGATAGCCTCCCGACATAGGCATACACCGTTCTATTGCAAAGCGCATACGCAGGATTAAGCGCGGTCTAAATAGCAAAGGACTTATTTACTAGACATGATAACACAGTGGAAAGAGGAGCCGAAAGCGGGAGTCACCTTCCCGGAGGGCTTCGTCGTTTCGGGAGTGCGGTGCGGCATAAAGTCGCTGGGGAACGACCTCGCCGTGCTCGTCTGCGATAGCGTGGCGAACGTCGCGGGGGTATTCACCACGAACCACGTTCAGGCAGCGTGCGTCCAGTACTCGCGCCGTGTGGCGAAGAGCGGAAAAGCCCGCGCCATCGTGGTGAACGCTGGAAACGCCAACGCCTGCAACGGCGAACAGGGCGACGCGGATAATCGAAGCATGGCGGACTGGGTAAGCCGGCATCTCAACGTGCCGCCCGACCACGTTCTCACCGCCTCGACGGGGATTATAGGGCATCTTATGCCGATGGAGAAGATAAAGGCGGGAGTAGAGACGGCAGTGGCGCAACTGGACAGGGGCGCGGAAGCCGACCAAAACGCCGTTGAAGCGATAATGACGACGGACACCTACCCGAAATACCGCGCCGCGATAGTGGACTGCGACACATGGGTGGAGCCGATTCGCTTTGGGGGGATGTGTAAAGGCTCCGGCATGATAGCCCCTAATATGGCTACAATGCTCGCCTTCCTAACAGTAGATGTGCGAATGCCCTCCGAACTGCTTCAAGAGGCGTTAAACCGCGCCGTAGCAGTCTCCTTCAATAGCGTAACAGTAGATGGCGACACCAGCACCAACGATATGTGCCTACTGTTTGCTTCGGGTATGGGCGGCTCTGAGATTACGGTAACAGGACAGGCATTTGAGGACTTCGTGGAGGCACTTTCGCGCTTCTGTATCACCCTCGCAAAAGAGATAGCCCGCGACGGCGAAGGCGCGACGAAACTGGTTCATGTTATTGTGAAGAACGCGCCCCACTACGCGGGCGCTCACAAAATCGCGAAGACGATAGCGGAGTCCCCGCTCGTCAAGACTGCGCTCTACGGCAACGACCCGAACTGGGGCAGACTGCTGATGGCGGCGGGTCGCGCTGGCGTTCCCTTCGACCAGAACAAGGTAGACGCTTATGTCGGAACCCACCTCGTATGCTCTCAGGGGCGGAGTGTGGAGTTTGATAGGCTTGGGGCGCACGAATACCTCAAAAATAAGGAGGTGGATGTCGTGGTGGATTTGAATATGGGAGAGGATAACGCCACCGTCTGGACGTGTGACTACAGTTACGACTACATAAAAATTAACGCGGAGTACCATACCTAAATGTCTGTCGACCCACAGATTCATGCAGAGGTCTTGATTGAAGCCCTGCCCTACTTGCGACACTTCTACGGGAAAACTGTTGTGGTGAAGTACGGCGGTAACGCCATGATAGATGAGACCCTCAAGATGCAGGTGATGCAGGACATCGCGCTTCTGCACTACGTAGGGATTCGCCCGATACTCGTTCATGGCGGGGGTCCCGAAATCAATGCCATGCTCAAGAAACTAGACATACACTCTTCGTTTGTCGGCGGGCTTCGCGTCACCGATGCCGCGACGATGGAGGTGGTGGAGATGGTTCTGGCGGGTAAGACCAATAAGGCGATTGTCGCGCTACTGAATCATCAGGGGGCGCAGGCGGTAGGCTTGAGCGGTAAGGATGCGAACCTAATTCAAGCCTGCAAAATGGAGTCGCCTCACGGCGATTTGGGGTTTGTCGGTGAAGTTGTGAAGATAAACGCGGACTTTTTGAACCGCCTCTCCGCGCAGGGCTATATTCCGGTTATCTGTTCTGTGGCGATTGGATACGACGGCGCGAGTTACAACGTGAACGCCGACCATGTTGCAGGACACGTAGCGGCGGCGGTAGGCGCGACGAAACTGGTTATGCTCACCGATGTAGAGGGGCTATACCGCGATTTCAGCGACAAATCGAGCCTAATAAGCGAGATGGATACGAACGAGGCGCACGAATTAATTGTGACAGGTGTCGCAGATAAGGGTATGATACCCAAACTGGAAGCCTGTATCACCGCCTTAGAAGGAGGCGTGGAGAGGGCGCATCTGATAGATGGGCGACAAC
>JAPLCR010000037.1:5502-6846 GCA_026392135.1 Armatimonadota bacterium | reverse complement strand
TTTTCTTGTTAAAAACCTCTAAAATGTAGACTGCGACCTCGCCCAGATAGTAGATTACTCGCCAACACTGCTCGCCATCAGAGACCCTTAATTCGTGGCACGCGCCACCAATCGTGTTCATCGGACGTGAGTGGGGCAAGGTTAACAACTCGCCTTCTTGCAACAATCTCAACAAGAAACCTATCTCCAGCCGCGCCTTGCTGGACATCGGCGGAGACTGAAGCATCTCCTTTATGTTCTTATGCGCCCAAGCCAATGGCTTCGTCATGCCGCATATTTCCTACTTGTCTTACGTGTATTATATGTCCTATTTGACATAGTGTCAAGAGGCTATATCGCGCTACCTACGCCCCCGCCGTCGCCGAAGCCAGTTCCGCCTGAGCGCGAAGGTACTCTTTCGAGATGACCTTCTTGAACTGCCCCTGTGTCATCGCCCAGTTCTGGAGGAGGACAGCGGCGCGGTCGCTTCGCGTATACTCAAGGTGGCGCGAAATCAGCGTATGGAGTGCCTCCACGTCGTGCGCTTCGCTCACGGTTTCCAGAGTTATCAGCCCGTGGTTATCGTTCAGGTAGTCCTCGAAGTTTCCATCTTTATCCCAAACGTAGGCGACTCCACCGCTCATACCCGCCGCGAAGTTGCGCCCCGTCTTGCCCAGAACCACCACCACACCACCCGTCATGTACTCGCAACAGTGGTCTCCCGCGCCTTCGACAACCGCAGTCGCGCCGGAGTTACGAACCCCAAACCTCTCCCCCGCCACGCCGCGCAGGAAGACCTCGCCGCCCGTTGCTCCGTAGAGCAGCGTATTACCCGCGATAATGTTCTCAGTGGGGTCGAAGGGGGCTGTGCGCGGCGGGTAGACGACGATGCGCCCTCCCGCCATTCCCTTGCCTAGATAGTCGTTCACATCGCCCTCCACCGTCAGGGTGATACCTGGTGCAAGGAAACAGCCGAACGACTGACCTGCGGAGCCTGTGAAGTCGAAGCGAATAGTATCAGCGGGTAGCCCCGCTTCGCCGAACTTCCGCGCTATATCGCCCGAAAGCATGGTCGCAGTAGTTCTATCGCTATTTCGGATGCCAAGCGCATGAGAGACGCTCTCCCCGCTCTCCAGGGCGGGTTGCGCTAGCGCGATGAGTTTGCGGTCGAGAATAGTAGTCAGCCCATGATCTTGCGAGGTGACTCTTCGCCGCGCTACAGAATCGGCGACATTGGGTTGCGTAAGCAGAGGGGTCAAATCCATTCCCGCAGTCTTCCAGTGGTCTACCGCGCTCTGAATGTCGAGCCTATCCATGCGCCCAACCATCTCCTCTACAGTTCGGAAGCCGAGTTCCGCCATGATT
>JAPLCR010000037.1:0-5447 GCA_026392135.1 Armatimonadota bacterium | reverse complement strand
ATTCACCACGCTTTCAGGTTGCCCTGAGAATCGTTGGCGCAGGGTCGGGTCTTGCGTCGCGATACCTACGGGGCAGGTTCCGAGGTGGCAGACGCGCATCATTATACAGCCCATCGTAACCAGTGGAGCCGTGCTGAAACCGAACTCTTCTGCGCCAAGCAGAGCCGCTACCGCAACATCTCGCCCTGTCTTGAGTTGTCCATCGGTCTGCACGGTAATACGCCCGCGCAGGTCGTTCTTGACGAGAACCTGTTGGGTCTCTGCAAGCCCCATTTCCCAAGGTATGCCCGCGTGCTTTATACTCGAAACGGGGCTCGCGCCCGTTCCGCCATCGTGTCCGCTTATGAGAATATGGTCGGCATGGGCTTTGGAGACACCCGCCGCAACGGTTCCGACTCCCACTTCCGATACCAGTTTGACCGAAATTCGTGCCTTCTCGTTCACGTTCTTGAGGTCGAAGATTAGTTGAGCGAGGTCTTCAATCGAGTAGATGTCGTGGTGGGGCGGCGGCGACACGAGCGTAACGCCGGGCGTGGTGTGCCGCACTCGCGCAATGTAGTTGTCTACTTTCGTGCCGGGCAGTTCGCCGCCCTCGCCGGGCTTTGCGCCCTGCGCCATCTTAATCTGTAGTTCGTCGGCGTTCACAAGGTAGTGCGGGGTCACCCCAAAGCGCCCCGAAGCCACCTGCTTTATGGCGCTTCGGCGGCTGTCGCCGTTCGCATCGGGGGTGTATCGTACAGAGTCTTCGCCACCCTCGCCTGTGTTCGACTTGCCGCCCATACGGTTCATCGCAATAGCCAGTGTCTCGTGCGCCTCACGGCTGATAGAGCCGAGCGACATTGCCCCCGTCACAAACCGTTTCACTATCTCTTTCGCCGGTTCGACTTCTGAAATCGGAACAGGAGTTCCGGGCTTAAACTTGAGCAGTCCGCGCAGAGTCGCAAGATGTTCGCTCGTGTCGTTCATCGCTTTGGAGAACTCTTTGAACGTGGCATAACTCTTTTGCGAGGTGGCGTGTTGCAGTTTTGCAACGCTCTCCGGGTTGTACATATGGTACTCGCCGCCGCGCCGCCACTGATACTGCCCGCCGGGCTGTAGGTCGAGGTTATCGTCCAGATGCGTGGGCGGATAGGCGAGAGTATGGCGCACAAGAACCTCTTGTTGAAGCGTGTCCAGTCCGATACCGCTCAGGCGCGAAGGCGTGCCTGTGAAGTACTTCTCAGTCATCTCTCTATCTAAGCCAATCGCCTCAAAAATCTGCGCCCCGCGATACGACTGTAGGGTGGAGATTCCCATCTTCGCGAAGGTCTTGAGAAGCCCTTTGCTGACCGCCTTAATAAAGTTCTTCTCCGCCTTATCGGGAGTTGTATCGGGTATAAAGCCGCTTTCGCACATCTCACCAAGCGTCTCGAAGGCGAGGTATGGGTTAATCGCGCTTGCACCGTACCCGATGAGTAGGGCGAAATGCTGGACTTCGCGTGCCTCACCGGTCTCGACTATCAGGCTGGCGATAGTTCTGCTTCCTGCAAGAGTTAGGTGGTGATGCACTGCGGAGAGTCCAAGTAACGCGGGAATGGGCGCGTTGTCGCGGTTCACCGCACGGTCAGAGAGAATGAGGAAGGTGTCGCCACTGGTAACGGCTTGCTCCGCTTTGATGCACAGTGCCTCCACCGCCTTTTCAAGGCTGTCAGCTTCGCCGTTCACGGGGAAGGTCATCGCAAGGGTACGAGACGTGAGATTATGCCTCGCAGGCATATTGCGGAGTTTTGCGAGGTCACTGTTTGAGAGAATCGGCGACTCCAGCTTCAACTGATGCGCGTCGCTCGCCGCCTCGTCGAACAGGTTGCCCTCGCGCCCAATGTAGTCGGTAAGGGACATAACCATCTCTTCGCGAATTGGGTCAATCGGGGGATTCGTGACCTGCGCGAAGAGCTGTTTGAAGTAGTTATAGAGCAGTTGGGCGCGGTCAGAGAGAACGGCAAGAGGCGTGTCTGTTCCCATAGAGCCGAGAGGTTGTTCGCCACTCCGTGCCATCGGTGCAAGAATGATTCTCATATCTTCGAGGGTGTAGCCGAAGCTCTGCTGACGTGTAAGGAGGCTCTCCGTCGGCACAGCTGGCGCAAAGTCGGGGTCGGGGATGTGCTCTAAAAGTATGAGGTTATCCTTCACCCACTGCTCGTAAGGTTGGCGTGAACAGAGATCTGCTTTTAACTCTTCATCGTTAACAATGCGTCCCTGATCTGTGTCAATCAGGAATATCTTACCGGGTTGAAGGCGACCTTTCGCAACGATATGTGCGGGGTCGAAGTCTAGCACGCCGGTTTCAGAAGCCAGCACCACAAGGTCGTCATCGGTAATCGTGTAACGTGCAGGGCGCAGACCGTTACGATCAAGAAGTGCACCAATGCGAATACCATCGGTGAAAGCGACGGCGGCGGGTCCGTCCCACGGCTCCATCTTGCAGGAGTGGAACTCGTAGAAGGCGCGTTTTTCGGGCGACATCAGCTTGTCGCTCTGCCACGCTTCGGGCATGAGTATGAGCATCGCGTGGGCGAGAGAGCGCCCTCCGAGCCGCAGTAGTTCGACGGCGTTATCTAGAGTAGCAGTATCGCTTCCGCTCTTGTTCACAAGTGGGAATATCTTTGAGAGGTCGTCGCCAAACACGTCCGACTTCAAGCCCTTTTCTCGCGCA
This sequence comes from Armatimonadota bacterium, assembly GCA_026392135.1. Classification (GTDB taxonomy): domain Bacteria; phylum Armatimonadota; class Chthonomonadetes; order Chthonomonadales; family Chthonomonadaceae; genus CAIJLM01. Next base: position 2,755 of record JAPLCR010000037.1, on the reverse strand, counting down.
CGCATCCAGTTTCGGTTTCCGCGCAGAGTGTTTATCTCTCCATTATGCGCGATATAGCGGTAAGGGTGCGACAAATCCCAGGTTGGAAAAGTGTTGGTCGAGAAGCGTTGGTGAACAATGGCAAGGGCGGTTATCGCATCGCTATCCGTAAGGTCTGGGTAGTACGCGCCGAGTCTTGGGGCAAGCATAAGCCCCTTATAAACGATTGTTCTGCACGATAGGCTACAGACGTAGAACTGCTCTTCCAGGGCGAGTTTGCGCTCGATAATACGATTCTGTAGGCTCCTGCGAATGAGGAACAGCTTGCGCTCGAAGTCGTCCGCGCTCAAACCACCGTCGTTGGCGACAAATATCTGCTCAATACTGGGTTCTACTGAACGCGCCAACCAGCCCAACGCACTGCTGTCTACGGGCACTTTGCGCCACGCGAGAACCGTGTTTCCCGCCTCTTCCAAAACGCCGTTAATTACAGCGCGATACTCCGCTTTCAGGGCTTCATCTTGTGGTAGGAAGAGCATTCCTACGCCATAGTCGGCGGGGGCAGGCAGGGTCTCGCCCTGCTGTGTGAGAACCTTTGTAAAAAGGGCATGAGGTATCTGAAAAAGCACACCCGCACCGTCGCCGGTTTCCGGGTCGCAACCACACGCGCCGCGATGCTCTAGGTTTGCTAACACTTTTAAGGCTTGCCCCAGAATGTGGTGCGATTTTTTGCCTTTGATATGCGCTACAAATCCAACGCCGCAAGCGTCGTGTTCAAACTGTGGATCGTACAGCCCTTGTGCTGCTGGGTATGAGCCGGAATGGTCGTTCACGGGATGCCTTCTTCCTTCTTTCTCGGTTTCAGATACTGTGTCCTGAAATCTCAATAGTGGGTGGAAATAGCGCGGGGGAGGCGCTCGCTCATCACAAAGTTGTCGTAGAAACCTACCCTGAAACGCCACCGATGCGAACCTCAAGAGGTCTCTTTAAGAAGAGTGGGCGCAATGATGGCAGGGAGACCCGTACATCACGCCATTGTGTCATTGGGGCGTATAGAGTACCCCAAAACCGTTAAGGTTTCAATAAGTTTGGACGGAATTTGTTACGAGTGGTGAGTCTAAGTAGAAATGCGAGCAGTTCAAGGGGTATCAGAGGCGCGAAGCAGTTCTTCCGCATCCGTAGGATTCTGTTTGCCGTACACAGGGCGCAGGAGAGTATCGGGGTTTTCGGGTGCGGCGCTAGCCCGTAGATAACTCAAATACTCTATCACGCTCTCCGCTCCTTGTCGTACCATTAACGCAATGCCCTGGCTGGCAATGAGATTAGCGCAGTAGGAGTGAATATCACCAATGGGATAGGGCGAGCAAACTCCATCTCTCACTCCACTCAAAGCCCTAAGCGCAGTGACCTTCTCTTTCGGAGACATGGTCTGGCTGGCAAGTGCCATTTCGGGTATCTCACTAGCGTCAACGACTGCGCCCAATGCACGCAACGCAGACTGAAAGACATACTCACTTGTGTCCTTGAGTGCCTCAATAAGAGCGGGCACGGCTTGAACATCGCCTATCAACCCCAGTGAGCGAGCGGCGGCACTACGCACATACCAATCCACATCGTGCAGAGCCTCAATAAGCGCGGAAACAGAGTGTACGCCCCCTATCTCGCCGAGCTCCTCCGCCGCGCCGCGCCGTACGTCGCTGTTGGTATCCTTTAGAGCCTCAATCAACGCGGGAACCACAACGTCCCCCATATTGACAAGTGCTTTGGCGACAGCGCGGCGAGCATCGCTCCGACTATCCTTGAGAGCCTCAATAAGAGCGGGAAGCGCAATAACTCTTATCTCGGCAAGCGCGTTCGCGGCGTAATCTAACTTACGAGGATCTTTGCTACGCAGTCCGCGACAGTGTTTTTCTATTTTTGCAGAAGTCTTGTCCATGAAAGGCTCCTTTCGCGCCTGTTTTGGTATGCCTCGCCTTTTAGCCCACAGGCGATGGGTTACGGTCAAAGCCATCCTGATGCCAGTACGGATAGGCGAGGGTCTTGGCACTCGCTGCATCCAGACGCGCCACCTGCTCCGCAGTCAGTTTCCAGCCGACCGCGCCGAGGTTCTGACGAAGCTGCTCTTCGTTTCGCGCCCCTATGATAACCGTAGCCACTGTCGGGCGTTGCAGTAGCCAGTTGAGAGCGACCTGCGGAACGGTCTTTTCGGTCTCCTGCGCCACCTCGTCCAGAGCGTCCACCACTCGATAGACGTACTCAATATCCACAGGAGGTCCGCTATCCACCACAACCTTACTCTGTAGGCGACTGGATTCCGGTAGGGGTTGCCCGCGTCGTATCTTGCCCGTCAAGCGCCCCCAACCTAGAGGACTCCAGACAACCGCTCCCACCTTCTGGTCTATCCCTAGAGGCATTAGCTCCCACTCGTAATCGCGCCCAACCAGAGAGTAGTACGCCTGATGCGCGACAAAGCGAGACCAGCCATACCTGTCGGAAGTAGCCAGCGACTTCATGAGATGCCAACCGGAGTAGTTAGAGCAGCCAATGTAGCGTATCTTGCCCGCCTTAACAAGCGTGTCCAGAGCGCTCAGGGCTTCTTCTACCGGGGTGAAAGCATCAAAACTGTGAAGTTGATAAAGGTCTATATAGTCCGTTCCCAGTCGCTTCAGGCTGGCTTCCAGAGTGCGGATAATGTGGAAGCGGGAGGAACCCGTGCCGTTGGGGTCGGGGTGAGTGCGGAAGCCGCCTTTGGTGGAGATAAGAACAGAGTCGCGCT
>JAPLCR010000548.1 GCA_026392135.1 Armatimonadota bacterium | reverse complement strand
TCATAGGGAGAGTATACCGTTTCAAACCGAAAGCAGAGTTCAGGAGATGCAGTATTCAATCCAAGCAGGTCAGCGGCATCTATTTTATTGCGTTGTACCTTGAGAGAGTTATCCAGTGTGAGATATACTGGCGCGACTCCCTCTACTCCCATATAACACGCCAAAGAAGCGGGAAATGAGGTATTGAACTGATTTTTACCCCATGCCTCTTTTGTGCTGAAATTACGGTTAGTTCTTTGGAGACCAAACAGCCCCGGTGTTGGCGTTGTCACTATTGAAAATCCTCTCCCATCCCCTAACTCTTATCGCAGTAAGAGTTTACCTCTTCTTAGCCTCTAGCCTAACAAACTCATACAGAGTGAAGCGAGAGGTCTGTCTGCCCAGCTCTTCGCTATTGTACACTTTTTTCCATCCTTTGAGCGCGTTTGTAACTGGTTCGGCGATGCTTGGCGGGTCAAAAGTGTTGGCAACCGCTACAAACCGAATTTTACCCTGATTCAGGTTTGCAAGCATCTCCGGTATCTTTCGGGCAGAGGGGGTTGCTAATATCTCTTCGTCTGCGACGGGGACACCCGCTACCTGTTGCAGATACCATCGCAGAACGGTGGGCTGTTGTGTTGTGATAAACAGCTTATCGCCCTGCCGCCACACTCCTTTCAAGTAGAGAGCGGCTTGTGCGGTGCGAGGTGTCATAGCGAGTTCGTCCTCAATGAACTTTGTCTTTTGGCTTCCGATAATCCAGAAGCCTATCCCCGTCATGAGGGCAAAGGGTAGCGGTCTCCACAGTAGAGAGATGCCGTAGAGTGCTAGCCCTGCCACTAGCGACAGCAGAGGCAGGCAGTGGGCGAGATACTGGGGCCCTATAATGTGGGCTTTGTGCGCTACCGCGAGATAGAGCAGAGTGTAGACAAGGGTCAGCCCTGCCTCTCTCGAAAGCCTTTTGAAGGCGAGGAGGATTGGGACTACTGCAAAGCCCGCAAGATAGAGAATGAGATAGGGGCGATAGTCACGCCAGTACCAGAAGAGATACGCCCACTTAGGAGCGCGGTCGTACACCCTCCCGCCGAGAGACGCGTGCTCTACCGTCTGCGTAGAGACCTCCATGTAGTGTCGCAACATGGTGAGTGTACTACCTTGCAGACCTGCGGGCCAGAGGATAAGGGCGGTCAGCAGAAGTAGCCCGCTCCCTACTCCTGTATAGAGCAAAATTTGCTTGCGATTGGCGGGATTACGTATTTCAGGAAAGAGTAGGAACGGGGCGATGCACACCATCACAAGTAAGGTTGGCAGGAAAATCTCAGAGACGGAGAAGAGAGTGCCTAACACCAAGCCTATCGCGATTAGCCACTGGGGACGGCGTGTCTCGGCGCACTTCAGGCAGAGCCAAAGAAGAAGCATCAGGTTCAGGGTTATCAGTGCCCAAGGAATCGCATGGGAACCTGCCCGAACCTGCATGGGGGTAATGAGAACAAGTAGTGCCGCGCCTACCGCTAACTCCCGCCTGCCTCGAAACAGTATCACCCCGCAGAGATAGGTGAACCCAACTACCAATGCTCCCGCTACGACAAAAGGAGTTCGGAGTGTCTTTTCATCCGCCCCCCAGCGCCGCGCTATTCCGAGCAGATAGGAGTTCATGGGAGGGTGGTAGTGGCGCTGAATGATAAGGGCAAGCGGTTGTTTGGGATTTGAGGATGTGTCCCAGCGGTTCGCCTCGAACCCTTTTACTCCCGCATGGGCGTAGTCTGCCTCGTCGAACCAGAGGTCGCCTGCCGTATTGGCGAGGCGTATCGGAACTGCCCCCAATGATAGGAGTACCATTAGTATCAGGTCTAGTATCCAGACTCGTTTTATCCACAAGTGCAGGGGTGAGGTCTTTTGCGCCTCTATAACTTCTGCGGGAGGCTGTTCTTGCTCGCTCATACGTTTCCTAACCAGATTGTCGCTTTGCGCGGAGTTGTTGCAGATAGATTATACACGGTTCTATAGCGTCATACGACAGATGTTCCCTCCGCGTAAGAGTTCACTCTTTAGGAATTAACCGCGAAAAATCCCCACGCTTGGAACCAACTGCACAGGCTTCCTAATCTCAAACCACAAAGGCTCCTCTCCTTTGCGAAGGAGAGGCGGGGTGAGGTTATGTGAAAAAAGCCTAACGTAGGAGCCTCATCACCTTGTAGACAAGTCCTTCTCCCAAAATTGGGAGAGGGATGTCCGCAGGGTAGGGTGAGGGCTTGTGGTTTTTCAAAGGGAACAGTTATTCCTTCATAAGTCCCTAAGTAGGTCGCTCACTGTGTAACCCTCTCAACACATACTACGTTAACGGCTCACTTTACACTTTTCGAGACCAACAGTTTGAAACTGTCGTCTTTTGTGGTAACCATCTCTAGTGGTGTTTTGCCTCTGCCATCGCGCATTCGGGTATCCGCCCCATGTTTAATGAGTATCTCCGCCATTTCAGGGTCACTTAAACTGATGGCGCGGGTTAGGGGAGTGCAGTCCAGTGACCCTACAAAATTGGGCGAGGCTCCCATCTCCAAAAGTATCTGAGCATCTATCAAAACACCATCCCGTACCGAAGCCTCCAGTGCCTGCGGTAAGTTCGCTTCGGGAATAGGAACCCCCTCCTGCTTCAGCATTCGTAATCCCTCTGCATAGTGTAGTATCGTAAGGGTCGTCACCACACTGGACATATCTACCTTAGCACACCCTTTTGCGATAAGCAGTTGTGCTAGCCCCTTCCGTCGGGAGCTTAGTGCCCCTTTCAGAAGCCAGCCCCGCTCTTCAGCGGTGACTTCAGCGAGATGAGGCAGTAGTTTCTCAATAACGACACGTAGCCCGTCATTACCCGCTTTACCAAATAAGGAGGATTTGCTATTAGGAAAGGGGCTGCGCCACGTAGCCCCTTTTTCCAAAAGCAAGAGAAACATATCGGGGTCGCTAGCGGCGAAGTAGAGCGAGGTATGCCCCTCCGCATCTGCTGCGTTGACGGCAGCCCCCTTTGCAATCATCAACTCTAAGCACTCCAAAAATGCTTTTTTGCCGTGTTTGCGCGTGCTTGCAGGAAAAAGGGAGAAACCGGTACTGCGTGCGCCCGGAGAGACACCAGAACCACGGCGAAAGACAGGTCGCTCTGCGGGGTAGACGGCAGGCTCTTTATAACCCTTCATGCTGGTCTGTTCTACATCCAGAATCGCAGCAATCAAAGGGTTGACTCCGTACTTATTTAGTTTATTTACATCCGCACCATGCGCCAAAAGCCATTTTACCAACTCCACTTCACCAAACCCCGCCGCCATACTTAATACACTACGCCCAAAAATATCCTGCTCATTAGGGTCTTCCCCCGTCAATACAAGCCTCCTTACTTCAGCAATATCACTCCTACGCAGGTGTTCCATCACTAAAGGTACGGTATAAGAGGCAGGATCCATATTTCCTGTTCGCATGGCTTGAGCAATAGCCTCTGAATCCATCTGCTTCAAAGGCGAGAGTGTCTTACGCGCTTCCACTCTCTTTGCTCTTTTTGTAACTGTATTTAAAATAACTACCCCTATCAGAATAGGTAGGGATAGATAGAGTAGAAACTTTATCTTTTTAGGGTCAGTCACTCTAGTAACACCTTCCTCCGTTCAAGCTCTCTACAAAAGACAGTACCTGCATTGACCTATAGTCTCGCGTCGATAAATCTAGTGGGCGTAGAGTCTATCACCCTGTTACCATTGCAGAGACGGAGACCTTCCCGTCTACCACCGTTTCGGCAGCAACAGGGGGAGGAGATTCCAGTTCGAGAGTCGGAAGTTGAGAGGTATCGGTAATTCCAAAATAGTGCAGAAAATCGGGTGTTGTCTCATAAAGCATAGGTCGCCCCAGTGCCATTTTGCGCCCTGCTTCTCGAATAAGGCGGCGGTCTAAGAGGGTTTTCAGTACTCCACCCACAGAAACACCGCGTACTGCCTCAATCTCCGGAGCGGTAGTGGGTTGGCGATACGCAATAATTGCCAGTGTCTCCATAGAGGCACGAGACAGTTTATTGCTCGTCCGTGTGAGCAGACGTGCCACCACTTCTGCGTACTCCGAGCGCGTTGCTAACTGCCATCCTCCTGCAATTCGCAACAGTTGAAGTCCACTCTCACGCTCCTTCAGGCTTATCTGTAGGCTACGTAGAACTCCCTCTACCGTAACGATGTCCACATCCAACGCCCGTGCCAACTCTGTAATAGGTATAGGCTCTCCCGACACAAAAAGAAGGCACTCCAACGCCGCTTCCTTATTGATCACTCTCACTTCATCGCTCATACGCGTACAACCGCCTCCTCCATCACAAAATAGAGCCGAATCTCCTGCATTGCACCCCTCTGCACAAAACGAACACGCTCCTGCTTAATCAGCTCTAATAGCCCCAAAAACACCAGTACAATGTCGTAGCATGGGCAAGGAAGGTCAAAAAGGCTCTCGAACATCAAACCCTCGTCACCTGCCCTTTGAAGATGACGCAACATCTCCGCCATTTTGAGGCGCAGGCTAAGGCGGCGGCGGGGTGTTACTGCTGTGACGGGCTTTTCATCTACCCCTGCCTGTGCAAGGAGCCTACTAAGAGCGTGAAAAAGTTGAGAGACATCTGCCTCCGCCTCTGCTATCGGCAAAATATAGTCGTCACTCTGCTCTGTTGCAGAGCGGAAATAGAGAGTTCGGCGAAAGGCTTCCCAGTCTCGCAGTGTCTCCACTGCCCCATGAAACGACTGATACTCCAAAAGGCGTGCCACCAACTCAGTACGCGGGTCGTCCTCCTCCTCACTCGATTCTGAAGAGGATAGCGGCAAAAGCAGGCGCGATTTTATCTCAATAAGAGTTGCCGCCACAACCACATACTCACCCACAGAAGCGAGGTCAATCTGCTCTAGGAGAGCAACATAAGCAAGGTACTGCTCCGTGATTTCAGCGATGGGAATATCGTAAATATCTACCTTATTAATGCGAATAAGGTGAAGGAGAAGGTCGAGCGGTCCCTCAAATGCCTGTGTCTTGAAGTAGGGAAGCGGGGTGTTGAGGAAGGAGGTACGCGAACGCGCAAGCGTAATTTCGCTCAGTGTGTTTGGGATAAGTGACTGCTCTACCTCCAAAATAGACTACTCCTCTATCACTTCAACGTGAATTCCTATCGTGCGTATAACGCTTGCCGCCCGTTCACACTCCTCTTTACCGCCATGATGTACCACCGATTTCCCCAAGTTATCCACCTCCCAAGTCTCTATCTCCGCCTCATGAAGCGTGCAAGCTGTTGCCGCTATCAGTATGTGAATGACCTCGGCTTCGGTGTTGTAGTCGTTGTTATAGACTACTACAATGTTCCCGCTTCCACCTCCCGTACTACTGTCTTTCTCAACACCCTCTGGGCGTATAAGCGTATCTGGCATTATGACCGGCATTCTGTGAATCTATCTCCCATAACCGCAAAGCGTTCTTCTTTAGATTGTACCCTGTTCCTGCCCGTTTGAAGAGCCGCCGAAATCTCAGAAAAACCCAATTTCTCTGTTTCCCGTTGACACAGAAGCGAAAGACAAGGTATAGTATTACAGTCATAAATGACCCGCAGTCAACTTTGAGGGCGGCTACAAGGGGGTAAGCTTGACCGACAACAACGTACTGCCTGAGCAAGAAGCCATCTGTATCCTCTCACGAAGAGAGCGGCGACGCATAGAGACTCGCGATCGCCTCTTTGAAGCGGCAACACGCCTCCTAAGCGAGCGCGATTTCGATTCCGTTACGGTAGAGATGATTACCGAGGCAGCAGACGTAGGCAAGGGAACCTTTTTCAACTATTTTGCAAACAAAGAGGGGATTGTCGCCTACTACTTCGAATACACCTCTCAGTTTATCGGGAAAACCTTTCAACAGCAGATGGAGCTACTGACGCAACTACAGCAGAACTCCGCGTCACCAGAAGAGATCCGCGAAGCGTGGGACGAGATATGCTGGAAGTGCTTAATGGATATGGTGCGGCAGATAGCCGAATTTGATTCACGTAGCCGCCGCTTTGCACGCACCCTCCTCGCCCTCTGTCAGACGAACGAGACCGTCCGAAAAGAGAGCCTACGCGTGAAAGAGCAGATGCTGGAATCGGCGGTAGAGTTGATGCGGTTAGAGCAGTCTTTGGGACTGGTACGCTCAGATTACTCCCCCGATGTTATCGCTCGTTTTCTACGCAACGTCTACTTCAGCACACTGACCGAGTGGGCGCAACGTGATGATGATATGAATCTTGTTGAGAGTTTAGATATAAATTTTGTGCTGGCTCGCTCTGCAATACGCCCCACACCACAGAGGAGCGCGGCTGAACATCATGGAAGAGAGGATACTTAATACAATGTCCCGTCGGTTTTTTTGCCTCCCGCCAACCTCCCTCTGTTCAAGAGTGATACTAAGCAGTAGCCTTGCTCTCGCCCTCTTTGCCACGACAGCAGAGGCACAAGCGCCCCCTGTCTCCGCACCCCAAACTGGGTTACAGGCTCCCTTGCCCTCTCCCTCTCTCCCAGTTCCCAAAGCCTATAAGCCGCTCCTACAGTCGCCCAAGCTCTCAGGGGAGATGTTGGCGCACCCGCTTACGATACAGGAGGCGGTAGCGATAGCACTCGCTACGAACCGTAATCTCGCTTTGGCAAATGCAAACCTACTAAAAGCACAGGGACGTACACAGGAGGCAAATACAGCATTTAACCCCACCGCCGGCTCTACTCTCTCCTACATTCGCCTGAATTCGGGACAGACCGTGCAGATTGGCGGCGCGAACATCACCTTCGTCAATGAAGAGCAGAAGACTATTGGCGTGCAGATGAGCCTTCCCATCGACATCTCAGGAATGTTGCGAACCGCCGCCGACCAGTCACGCTTCGTAGAGATAGCCTCTCGTCTCGATGTAAACCGTGCCTCGAATCAGATAGTCTCCGATGTAAAAGCAGCGTTCTATGATGTGCTTCGCGCTCAAGCCCTGACTGTCGTCTCTACGGAGAACCTGATTAACTCCCAAACTCGCCTCGACGACGCGCAAAAGCGATTAAAGGCGGGGGTTGTAGCTGTGTACGATGTGATTCGCGCTCAGACGGATGCGGCAAACGCGCAACATCAGGTCATTCAGACGCGCAACAGCGTCAGCCTAGCGATTGCTAACCTAAACAGTGTGATAGGGATAGACATCAATACGCCTCTGCATATATCGAATGAGGGCGCATTAGACGTTCCAACGGGCGATAGCAGCACGCTTAACCTGAACGTACCTCCTCCCTCCAGCGAGGGGAAGCCAAACGACGAACTGATACAACAGGCAAATGTCGCCTACGACTCGCTCAACTTAGGGGCAGATTACGACAAGGTTCTCAAAGAGGCGATAGAGACGCGCCCCGAAGTTTGGCAGGCAGAGGCGAATCTACGCGCCTCAAGGAAGGGGATCTTTCTTGCAAGACGTAGCTCTCTCCCCTCTTTTGCCCTTACATGGGGGATGAACTACACCCCCGATACCGCCGGGTTCGCCCCCCAACTCGTCTCGTGGCAAGCGATGGCACAGGTAACGCTGCCGCTCTTTGATGGCGGCGGGGCAAAGGCGCGGCGTGAACAGGCAAAGGCAGATATCGCCGCTTCTGAGGTCTCTAAACGGACAACAGTAGATGGTGTAACGCTGGAGGTGCGTCAGGCTTATCTTAACCTTCTACTGGCGCGAAACAGTATTCTCGTGACAAAGCAGGTGGTCACACAGGCGAAAGAGGGCTACCGCCTAGCACGAGTCCGCTATAACGAAGGGGTCTCCGCGCAGGCGGGTATCTCCCCGCTCCTCGAAATAAGCGACGCGCAAGCCGCCCTGACTCTAGCAGAGAGTAATCAGGTGAATGCACTTTACGACTACAATAGTGCCCGCGCACGGCTAGACCGCGCCGCCGGGCGCTACTCCTATACCGCTAAGGGAGGCGGCTACACAAGTCCTCCCATCTCGAAATCGGGCGCAGAAAAGAAGTAAGGAGGGGTAGACCCCATGCAGGGAAATGACAAGCTAAGTTTGAGGGTTCTCTTCGCAGTAAGCCTTGGTGTGGCTATCGTGGGAAGCGGAGGCTGTAATCGCGGAGGAGACTCTCCCGACGGCAAAAGCGAATCTAAATTGACAGCCGCATCCGCAAAACCTGCTACACAGGTTGGAATGACCACCGTAGCCGCTACGACTATAGAAGACGTGATACTGGTAACGGGCGCGTTGAGCACGAAAAGTGATGTCACTGTCGGCGTAAAGTCTAGCGGAAGGCTACAGTCGGTCTTTGTGCGCGAAGGCGATGTGGTTCATGCAGGGCAGATTGTTGCAAAACAAGACCCCATCGACCTCCAAGCCCAACTCGACAGCCAACGCGCCAACCTTGCCGCCAACCTCTCTCGCTTAGAGCAGGCGAAGGTGGCGCAACGCAACTCCCTTGTCACCCTGAAGTGGACGGACGAGCAGACCAACTCGGCAGTACGTCAAAGTTCTGCCGCCCTAGAGATTGCAAAACAGCAGTCGGCTCTTGTGCAGGCAGGGGCACGTCCGCAAGAGCGGCAACAGGCAGAGGAGAACGTTCTCGCCGCGAAAGCGGACAGAGATAAGGCGCGTTCCGACCTAAAACGCTATCAGAACCTCTATCGCCAAAATGCTATCTCTGCCCAACAGCTCGACCAAGCCCAGTCTATCGCCGACTCTGCGGAGGCTCGGTACAACTCAGCAATGCAGGCGGCTAGCCTCGTGAAAGAGGGAGCGCGTGTAGAGGATATTCGTCGCGCTATCGCCGCTGTAGAGCAGGCAAATCAGGCAGTGGTGTCGGCACAGTCAAACCGTGAACAGGTGAATATGCGCCGAGCGGATGTCGAAAACGCCCGCGCCGGTATTATGGCGGCACAGGCGGCAGTACTACAGGCGCGGGCGAGTGTACGGCTTGCAGAGCAGGCTCTACGCGATCTCGATTTACGCTCTCCGATTGAGGGTATCGTGCAGGCGCGTCTTGCTGAACCGGGCACGCAGGTGAGCAACGCAAAGCCAGACGTTCTGCGTATTGTGGATGTTCGGAGTATCTACTTTGATGCTCCTATCCCTGAAACCCAATACTCCCAACTGAGCGTAGGGCAGACCGTACAGATAGAGGTCTACGCGATGCAGGGGCGCAAGTTTACAGGAACGATAGCCCAGATATTCCCGGTTGCCTCCGCCGCACGCAGCTTTACGGCGCGAGTCGTTCTGAAAAATGATGGAAACCTTCTGCGCCCTGCCATGTTTGCCTCTGGGAAAGTTTTACTGAGTACGCATAAAGGCGCAGTAGTCGTCTCACGCGACACTATCATGGATAAGACTGGAAACAAAGGGCGCGTGTTTGTGGTAAAAAATGGTGTGGCGGAGGAGCGTAAGGTGACGCTCGGCATTCAGAACGGCGACAAGACGGAGGTAGTGGAAGGGCTTCAAACGGGGGATAGGGTTATATCTTCGGGGCAGGGGCAGATCCAAAAGGGTGACAAGGTAGAAGACTCGCACGAAGATACCAAAACCACACTGTAAAGTGTAAGGGACTCTCTCTAGTTAAATTGTTCCAAAACCTCTAGGAAAAGAGAACCTAGAGGCAAACAGAGTCGCCTACTGCCCTAGTCACCCCTCGCCCAGAATTGGGAGAGGGGACGGGGGTGAGGGCTTCTGGTGTTCAAATGG
>JAPLCR010000563.1 GCA_026392135.1 Armatimonadota bacterium | reverse complement strand
GATTGTTGAGGCTACCGGCTATTTGCGGATGTCCTTCGGGAAGGGACTTGCGACCTATCGCCAACCCCTCAAGGAAGAGAGGTTCCGCCTCGCCATAACGACCTTGAGAGCGGTACAGACCTGCCAGATTGTTGAGGCTACCGGCTATTTGCGGATGTCCTTCGGGAAGGGACTTGCGACGTATTGCCAACCCCTCAAGGAAGAGAGGTTCCGCCTCGCCATAACGACCTTTAGAGTTCAAAAACAGCCCGAACTGGTTGAGGATGTGGGTACAAGCCCCTGTCTGCGCCCCCATCGCTTTGATATATCCGTAACACGCCTGCGCGGTAGCTACCAACTGCTCCAACCACTTCCAGTTATGGAAATCTTCTGTATACAGATTGGAGGATGAAACAACGGCTACCGCGTCCTCTAAACCGCTCTTCTGCTCTTCGCCTAGTAAATGCCTCTGTACCGCCTGTATTAGCCGATGAACTATGAGGGTGTCGCCTTCGCGTTCTACTAGTGCTTTGTTGACGAGGAGGGCGAGCAGTTCTTCGCACATCAGGTCGTCCTGAACGGCGTTGCGGAGGGCTTCGGAGAGAGCGGATGCGCCCCGCTCAAAGAGGGCTATCGGGAAGCCGTCGGGCGAGTAGAAGGCGGCGAGGCGCAGGAGTTCCTTCGCGCACTGCCCCAAATCTCCCTCGCTGTCTAGCGACTCTAGGGAGAGTTGGAAGGTGACGAGGACGGCGGGATGCTCTTTCTCGCTCCAAGTTGCGTGTTGGCTCAACATTTGCACGGAGTGTTTGCGGAATAGCGCGAGAAACTTGCTCGGCGGCATTCCGTTCTGCATATACGCGCCCGCTTGCGCTATGGCGAGAGGGAGACCGCCCAACTCCGTTATTAGGGTCTCCGCGCTCTGTTTTTCTGTCGGGATTTGTCGTACCGATTCGGGGGTCTTGCTCCACTCATAGAGAAGTTTCAAGCCCTCCTCTGTGGTCATTTTGCCAATCTCTAAGACCTCCGCGGCTAGATTACCAAGCGCCTTCTGCCGCGTCGTAATGAGCAGATGCCCGCGCCCCGCGTCCGGCAGGTAGTCCTGAACGCTCTGCGGGTCGTCTACGTTATCTAGCGCCATAAGCCAGTTGTCGTGGGTTTTGCACCAGTTGTCGATATGCGCGAAGAGGTCGTCAAGTGTGATCTGCACATTAGCGGGGATGCCGATGACCTGCGCCGCGATTTTGCGGTAGTCTTCGTAGAGGGTAGTCGTGTCGGAGGCGCGAACCCAGATGACCCACTGGTATTCCTTCATATAGCGATGCGCGTACTGTAGCGCGAGTTGCGTTTTGCCGATGCCGCCCGTACCGCGTACCGCGAGAGACTGGCTGAGCGCGACGTTTTTGTCAGCGCGGAGCGCGGTAGCGATTTGCTGGAGGTAGTCGCCGCGCTCTACGTAGCGCTTTGGGGGGGCTGGTAGGTTGACTTCAGTGGCGAGTCAGGTTGGGGTGGGGGTTCCGCGTGGTGTGGGAGGCAGGTTCGGAACAGTGCTGACTACTGGCGCGGGGGTAGCGGGTTGGTTGGAGAGGCGGCGAATTAGGCGTTCATAGCCGTTATCGCTAAGGTCAGGAAGCGTGATTCTGTAGTGCGTGTATCCCGCTATGGGCGTGGGGATGTGAGAATCTGCGCCGTCTGGAAACAGAACCGGAATAAACTTGTCGTTGCTTCCCGCTTGCTGATACAGCAGATGGCGCATAATATGCCCCTCCCACCGTGCGCCAAGCCCTACGCCATCCTTTTCCGTCTGGTAAAATCGGCGATGATAGGTTTCGTTACAGATAAGAAGTACGAAGTCCGACTTGTGAATCTGTCGCTCCATCCAGAGTTCCCACGTCTCCGAAGGGTTATCCACATACTGGTCAATCGCCGCTAGGAAACCATTGGCGTTGAGGCTATCCGCAAAGGCGAGAACCCTCGCGTCGTGTATGGCGTGATTTTCGTGTTCCTTATCTTCGTGGCTGTAACTGATGAAAACGCGCTTAGGCTCTGGCATGGCGGATGGGTTCCCCTTTGATTTGCTGTAATCAAATTATAACACGTTGGCGCTGTGTTGTAAAGCGACTTGAGGCGAGGTTTTTACAACTCAGGCTTTTTGCTTAGGGACTCTCGATAGTTAAAATGTTCCAAAGCCTTGTTTGAAAGCATACTTGTCGTCATACCGTATCACCTTACGCCATCGTCACCCCTCGCCCAGAATTGGGAGAGGGGACGGGGGTGAGGGCTTGAGTTTCTCAAACGGAACAGTTATTCCTTCGTAAGTCCCTTACTGTTCCCTATGAGATAAGATTGAGTAGTTACAACATTTAACGAAACGTTTCCCCTCTTACCTCAGTAGTATCAGCAGAACTAAACTCCAACCACCAACGAGGTATTCATGGCAATAGCCGTCATTTCGAATCTTGTCGTCCACTACGGAACTAAAACCGCAGTGAACGACCTCTCCGTAGAGGTTCCCGAAGGCTGTACGGGCTTGCTGGGACCCAACGGCGCGGGAAAGACCACGCTTCTCAAGACGCTACTCGGCTTCCTAGTTCCCACATCGGGAAGCGGGCAGGTTTTCGGTCTCAACACGCGCACCGATGGGCTGAAAATCCGCCAGAAAATTGGGATGATGCCCGAAATGGACTGCCACATACCCGGCATGAACGCGGTCTCCTTCGTCTCGTATGCGGGGGAACTTGCGGGTATGCCCGCTAGCGACGCGCTACAGAGGGCGCACGAAGTCCTTGAGTACTGCGGGCTAGGCGAGGCGAGATACCGCAATGTGGAGACCTACTCTACAGGTATGAAGCAGCGAATCAAACTCGCGCAAGCCCTCGTGCATGGGCCCAAACTCATCTTCCTCGACGAACCTACCAACGGGCTAGACCCCGCAGGGCGCGACGAAATGCTCGCGCTAGTGCGAAACATCTCCGCAAGCCGTGAAGTAAACGTTCTCGTCTCCTCGCACCTTCTTCCCGATATTGAGCGCACCTGCGATAATGTTATCGTTATGCGGAGCGGCAAGGTAGTGCGGCAAGGCTCTATGCAAGACTTGCGGCAGACTTCGGGTGTTCAGGTGGAGGTTGAGATGTATATAGAGACCCCGCCCTTCGTGCAAGAGTTGGAGAGGCAGGGCGTGACGATGCTGAATCAGACCGCGAACCTGTATCGCTTCGGCTTCCCAGACGATACGCAGAACGCGGGGAAAATCATCTTTGAATCGGCGAAACGAGTGGGGGGGCAGGTGCGCGGCTTTAAGCCCGCGACGCGCTCCCTAGAAGACATATTTTTGGAGGCGATAGAATAAGCATGAATAACTACAATCCCCCAAAACCTGTGCAGAAACAACAAGACTCTCCTATCGCCGACCTGAGTTATCGCAACTACAACGGCGAACTGAAAACACGCGGTCTGCGCTGGTGGGTTATCTCTTGGACAATGATGAAGCTACTCAAGAAGAACGTCGGCTTCTGGATAACCTCGGCACTCGTGTTTCTTATCTACTTTTTGAACGGTGTGCAACTCTACTTCACATCGAATATGCCTGCTGGTATGAACCCTTTTGGCGGCGACGAAAAGACGAAGTATACGCTGACCTTCTTTCAGGTAAACAGCGGGACAAATCTTCTGCTATTTATTATTGCACTGACGGTGGGTTCGGGGGCAATCTCAGCAGATAATAAGGCGAACGCACTTCTGGTCTATCTCTCGAAGCCTCTTACTAAAGCGGACTACCTTTTGGGGAAGTGGATGGTGATATTTTTCACCCTGTTTTTGGAGACATTCGTACCTTCGCTGGTTCTCTACCTCTACTGCCTCACCAGTTATCTAGATAAGGGTTTTCTCAAAAACGACCCAATGCTGTTCTTTAAGATGATCGCCGCCGCCTGTGTTCCCGCCGTAATGCACGCAAGCCTTCTTGTGGGGGCTTCGGCGTGGTCTAAAGCACCGCGTATTGCTAGCGTATTCTATGCATCGCTGTATTTCGGGAGTCTTGTCGTCACTGGTATGGTATTTGGGATTGTGTACCGCGGCGACTTGGAGCGTGGGCAAGAGGTGTTAAAACTCTCTTTGAGCGGGATGATGGATGGGATTCAACAGATAATCTATCATGTCACGATAAAGAATCCTATGGCGACGCTAGCCATACCCTCCCCGAGCCTGATTGTTCCGCTTGCAATAGGGTTGTGCGTTGCCGGAATCGCGGCGGCGCGGGCGAAAATCAACGCGGTGGAGGTGGTAAAAGGATGATAGCACTCGAAAATGCCTCTCGCTGGTATCAGCAGGTCATCGGCATAAACGACGTGACCTGTCACATCCCTCCCGGTATGACCGCTCTGCTGGGACCTAACGGCGCGGGCAAAAGCACGATGCTCAAACTGATAACGGGGCAACTCAAGCCCACCAAAGGGCGGGTGCAGGTACTCGGTCAGGAGCCGTTCGCAAACCCGAAAGTCTACCAGAAGCTGGGCTACTGCCCCGAAATTGAGAACAACTACGACGAGATGACGGGTTACGAGTTTGTGACGCTGATGGGAGCCCTGACGGGTATTTCGAGCGCAACCCTCAAAAACAGGGTTCATGAAGTCGTTGAAATGGTAGGGATGACGGTAAATGCGGGGCGAAAAATTGGCGGCTACTCGAAGGGTATGCGCCAAAGAATTAAGGTGGCGCAGGGTATTATCCACGACCCGGATGTTCTCATACTGGACGAACCTATGAACGGACTCGACCCTGTGGGGCGGCGGGAAATGACAAAGGTTTTCTTGGATATGGCGGCGGCGGGTAAGTGCGTGGTGGTCTCTAGCCACATCTTGTACGAGGTGGAGGCGATGACCTCGAACATCCTGCTCATGCACCGCGGTAGGCTGATGGCACAGGGAAACGTCTACCATATTCGTAGCCTGATAGACTCGCACCCTCACCGTATTACAATAACCACGAGTGATGCACGGCGGCTAGGAGCTAAGACGCTTGACTTGCCTTATGTGCTTGGCGTGAAGTTTGATAGCCACGACCCGCGCAAGTTGGAGTTGGAGACTCACTCTCCACATCTCTTCTACTCCGCGTTTCCCGACATTGTACTGGAGGGCGGTTTCGTTGTAGAGAACTACGAATCGCCGGACAACAATCTGGAAGCTGTGTTCCGCTACCTTGTGAACGGTTAGAAGGATACAAGAACCCAAAATGAGCGACCTATTTCTGTTTCGTAGCGCACTGCGCGACCTGTTCCGCCCGAAAAAACTGATAACGGCACTGTGTCTTATCGCATTTCCAACGGTTGTTGCACTGCTGTTTCGCTTGGGCAACGGCGGGGATAATTTCAACGCAGTAGAGGCGTATAACCAGATTGCCTCCAACATGATATTCCAGTTTATCATGGTGATACTCGCTCTTGTGTTCTGCACGAGCATTATTACGCAAGAGGTAGAGCAGAAGACCATCGTCTATCTGTTGACTCGCCCCGTTCCGCGTTGGCGTATTCTGCTGGTGAAGTTTGCAGGAGCGTTTGTCATCACGACGATGACGGCATGGCTGGCTACTGTTCTGCTCTCAGTAGCCTGTTTTAGTGCCGCAAAGTCGTATGAGCCGTATGTCATTCGTCTTGACCAAGTACGGGATAGTAAGCAGCTTATGTCGCAGTTTAAGCAGACTCCCGACCCTTACCTGCTCGCTATATACAAAAAGATTCCTGCGGAACAGATCCGCAGACGACGCGCGTTCGGCAGAAATAGAAACACTCCGAATGTGCAGCAGGTACAGAACGTCCTGGAAACCTATGATGAGAGCAAGCGGCCTACTAATGAGGAGTTGGCGGCAGTGGTATCTGGTGTGAACCGTGTACTACGGCGCGAAGACCTACTAGCGAACAAGGACGCGATGGCGACCCTGAACGAGCGTTCAGCGGAGCTACAAAAGCGCATTGCGGCGAAGCCGACGGGTATCGAACGTTCGCTGGTTCAACGTGCCTATCTTCAAGAACTGATGCCAGACGTATTAGAATTGCCAAAACCGATTGTTAATCCGTTCTTACATGATATACTGATACTGCCTGTTGCGGTTCTTGCCTACGGTTCCCTGTTTTTGCTACTGGCTACGCTCTTCAACCGCCCACTCATTACGGGCTTGATGTTCTCATTCGGTTGGGAGACATGGGTTCCGCAGATGCCCGGTAACTTTCAGAAGTTGAGCCTTATGAGTTATGTCAAGGTTCTTGCACCGCACGAGATGCCGAGCCAGGGTTCTGGTAATCAAGGCTCTCTTGTCGCGGATACGAGCGCGGCAGTCATTACCGCACAACAGGCATGGATGACTCTTTCTGTATTTACCGTTGTTGCACTGGTGTTAGCGTTGGTTCTGTTTACGAAGCGAGAGTACGTACCGAGGGACGACACGTAGGCGGCTATGTTCCATATTCGCACACATCATGTCTTACCAACACTCCGCTTCTTTCTCACCCTGCCTCTAGGGCATCCCTGTCCGAACATTGGGAGGGACTCGTCTGCAAGGTTGTCAAGTCTGGCTTGTTGACTTGGGCGAGGGGCTTGTTTGCCACGAGATCGTGTCAGAATAAAGCATTGCTTTAGAATTGAGAGGAGAGTAGTATGACCAAGTGTCCACGTTGTGAGCAGTCTATTGACCCAACCACAACCACAATCTGTCCCATCTGCGGTACGGATGTTCAGGCGGCGAACGCGCAAGCCGCACATGACAAAAACGCGCAGCCGCAAGTGCAAGAGCCGACGATTGGCAGTGTTCCACGCCCCCAACTATCTGTACGGCGCAATCTTGCAGGTGACGCGGAGAGTACCGCACAAGAGGATCCGCCTTCGTATGTTATCGGGCAAGCACCTGGTAGTCAGAAGTCGAACACCCCCCAAAGTAACGTGCCCAACGCACCTCAACCTGCCGGTACTCCACATCGTGTGCCGGTCAGTACACACCGTGCAGAACAGCCCGCGAAGTCGTCTACAGGCGGAATTATGATGGTTGCTGTTCTGATAGTTGCGTTGGCAGGAGGTGGAATGTGGTGGAAATCACAACATCGTCCAAGCCCTAAGGTGAGTGCGGAGAAGTTTTTTAATTCTATCCTAAGCAAGGACTATAGCACGGCGTATAACCTCATTCATCTCACTGCTGAAGACAAGACGAAAATGGCAGGTCCGGATGATCTGAAAAAACTGCTCCAGACGAAAGTGACCTTGCCAGGCGTGGGGGAGAAGAGTCAGGAAGAGCTATTAGAGATGACTAAAGCTAAGCTTGGGACAACTGGCGAGCCTAAAATTGATGGTGATAAGGCGACTGTCCCGATGGAGCTTCAGATGAGCCTTGGTGGGCAGAGTATGAACCAGAAGATGGATCTGCCTTTGGAGTGGGATTCCGGAGAGTGGAAGGTATCGGGCGGCGCAAAGAATATGATGGGTTCTCAAGGCGGCGGTGGTAGGTAGGCTTTCATGCGGAGGTCACTACCCAAGGTTGAAATTTGTTTGAACTGTGGGGAGGCTGTACAGGAGAACTTTTGCCCTAAGTGCGGGCAGGAGACCACTCACCGCACGACCTCCCTGCGTCCGCTTGTCGCCGATTTATTTGCAGAGGTCTTGAGTTTCGATTCTAAGCTGGTTCATACGGTGGCTCCACTCTTCTTTCGCCCTGGGCAATTGACGGTTGACTACAACCTTGGCAAGCGGGTTCGCTACCTCTCTCCGTTCAAAATCTACCTTTTTATGAGCGTTGTGTTCTTTTTGTTGCTCACGTGGCAGGTCTCCTCAACGCAGTCTCAATCCGTACATCTAAATATGCCTGTGGTTAAAGGCGACGCTTGGAAAAAGAGTTCCGGTCTAAAAATCGGTTTTTCTGGCACTAAGATGGATGCGGAGAGCTTGCCGCCCAACGTTGAGGCGTATGACGCATGGCAAAAAGACTCCGCCAATACGCACAAGAACACACCGTTGGAACAGTTTGTGACTCGCAAAACGCTTCGCGCCATCCAGAATCCACAAGGCTTCTCCGGCGAGTTCATCAACAGCGTACCCAAAGCGATGTTTTTACTGTTACCTCTGTTCGCCCTGTTGCTGAAGCTTATTTATATACGCTCGAAGCGGTTCTATGTGGAGCATCTTGTTTTTTCGCTTCACGTTCATGCTTTCACCTTCGGTATGCTCTCCCTCATGCTAGTTCCCCAACTAAAAGCGGTTACTCCTCTTATGATGTTGTGGATTGCAATCTACCTCTTCTTTGCTATGAAGCGGGTGTATGGGCAAGGCATCTTCAAGACGTGTATTAAAATCAGTATACTTGGCTTTAGTTACCTCTTTCTCATGGTGTTTTCTGTTATTGCCGCAGGACTATTCGCAATTTTGAGTTTTTAGTAGGCAGGAGTTTACGCTCTCTGTCGTGAATGTATATTTCAGTATCATCTACTAACTACTAAGGAGATATTATGGCTCTCGAAAAACGTGTGTTGGGTCGTACTGGCATTGAGGTTACGGCACTCGGCTATGGCGCGATGGAGGTGCGCGGTTCGCGTATCTGGGGAGGTCGTCCCGTTACGGAGGGGCAAGCGGACTCGATTCTGAATGCCGTTTTGGATAGCGGCATTAACTTTATTGACACTTCCAACGACTACGGGCGAAGCGAAGAGTTTATCGGTAAGTACCTTTCACAACGTCGTAGCGAATACATCCTCGCGACGAAATGTGGTTGCACTGTTGTTCACCGCGACGAAAATACCGACGACACGCCCCACACATGGACTCGCGAAAACCTGTTTCGGGGTCTGCACGAGAGTCTTGAGCGCATGAAGACCGACTATGTGGACGTTATGCAACTCCACAACCCGAGCGTGGAGCAGTGCGAGCAGGGCGACCTTATTTCTGTTCTGCAAGAGATGAAGGCGCAGGGCAAGGTTCGCTGGATAGGCTGTTCATCCACGCTTCCACATATCACAACCTACATTGAGTGGGGGCTTTTTGATGTCTATCAGATACCCTATTCCGGATTAGAGCGGGCGCACGAGAACGCTATCAGCCAAGCGGCACTTTCCGGCGCGGGCGTTATCAATCGTGGCGGGGTCGCACGCGGAGAGCCGGGAGTCGGACTAGGAAGCGCAGACAGATGGAAGACCTACGAAGCCGCAAACCTCGACGAACTGCGTGAAGAGGGCGAGTCGCGAACAGCGTTCCTGCTTCGCTTCCTGCTTTCGCATCCGCATATCAGCACGACGATTGTGGGAACGCTGATACCCGCGCACCTCGCCGAGAACATTACGAACGCTGGGCGGGGGGCACTCTCTGCCGAGGTCTATGCCGAAGCGAAGCGCAGAATTGATGCGGCGGGAGAGGTTCCGCTGTCGTAGCGGATACCTCCCTAACCTCCTCCCCGACGCGCTTGCATGGGTATGAGGGAGGAGGTAATGACTGTGAATGGATTTGTAGGAGGGCGCAAGAAGCGCAAGACATGGAGTAACATACTAAAATGCTCTACGGTCGCGCTTTGCCTGTACTGCCTTAATGTGATGTGTTCCAATACTGTTCTAAGTGATAACAGGTTGGAGCTGTGGCGAAACCTGAGTTTTTTATCCTTTAGTGATGGCAAAGACTTAGTACGTAGAGGGGTTTCTATAGAGGATAGGGGTAATAACGGCGAAACTCCGTTGATTGCCGCCTCCGAATTCGGAATGGAATCAACTGTTCAAGTCTTGATTGATTGTGGCGCTGATGTGAATGCGCGAGATGATTACGGCAAAACTGCATTGACCAGAGCGAAACAGTCAGGACACTTAGCGATTGTGAGGATTTTGTCGCACTATACCACACGCTAGACTACCTGTATAGACTCTGAAATGAGGCGGATTATGCGAATAAAACACACTACAACCCTCTTAATATCAGGACTAATCGCTCTTCTTTCCGTAGGCGCGAACGCGCAAGCCGCTAAGGGGGATGTCTCCTCACGCGCTCTCGGTATCCTGCGTGATAACTGCGTATCGTGTCATGGCGGTCAGAAGATGTCTGGGTTGGACTTGCGGACGCGGGGCGCGGCACTTGCGGGAGGGAAGCAGGGAGTCGCGCTTGTCGTGGGAAACCCAAGTAGTAGCCGCCTGTTTCGCTTCGTGGCAGGGCTGGATAAGACGCAGATGCCGCCCGGAAAGCACCTCTCTGGTGAGCAGGTAGCGACGCTTAAAAGTTGGATAAAGAGCGGCGCAAGTTGGGGCGACCAGCGTAAAGTGGAAGCGACGTACTGGGCGTTTCGTCCTGTTACGCGTCCCGTTGTTCCCAAAACTTCCCTTTTGAACCCTATCGACTCGTTTATCGCCTCCGCGTTAAAGGCGAAGAGGCTTACACTATCTCCTCCCGCCGACAGGCGAACACTATTGCGCCGCGCCTATTTCGATATGGTAGGTTTACCGCCTACGCCGGAAGAGACGCAAGCATTTCTCGCTGACCGCTCCCAAAACGCCTACGAGAATGTAGTTGACCGCCTTATCGCCTCCCCGCAGTACGGCGAGCGTTGGGCGCGGCACTGGCTGGATGTGGCGCGTTATGCAGAGAGCAACGGCTTTAAGACAGACGAGAAGCGTCCTTACGCATGGCGGTATCGCGACTATGTGATAGACTCGTTTAACTCGGATAAGCCTTACGACCGCTTTATTCGTGAGCAGATAGCGGGAGACGAACTGTATCCCGAAGACCCATTGGCGTGTGTCGCGACGGGTTTTTGCTCGCACTGGCCCGATGAGAGCAACGCGCAAGACCTACGTCAACGCCGCCAAGATATTCTGAACGACATTACGGATACGTTGGGTTCTACGGTTTTGGGCTTGACGGTGGGGTGCGCGAAGTGTCACGACCACAAATACGACCCTGTCTCTCAAAAAGACTACTACCGTCTACAAGCCTACTTTGCGGGGGTGCGCCCTCGTGAAGACCTCGTTGTTCTACCGAAAGGTGAATACTCGGAGTGGAAGCGCAAACAGAGCGAGTGGGAGTCGAAGACGGGCGGTATTCGGACGCAACTCGCCGTCCTTGAGGAGCCTGTTCGCAAACGCTTCTTTGAGACGCGCAAAGCCCGCTTCCCAAAAGAGGTTCAGGATGCGGTGGATACCGTTCCCGCAAAGCGAACTTCTTTGCAGTGGCTTCTGTACCACAAAGCCATGCCGCAGTTGGAGCTTACAGATGGGGATGTGACGAGCGGAATGAACGGCGAGAAAGCGGATGTCAAGAATCGTTGGAAGGAGTTGAGCAAACAACTCGCCTCGTTCAAGAGCCTCAAGCCGGACGCGCTACCTCTCGCACAGGGGATAACGGACGTGGGCGCGGTCGTGCCTAAGACGTTTCTGCTAGCGGGCGGGCTGATGAACAAGCCGCTGGAGGAGTTGCAACCGGGAACCCTCTACGCCGTCGCCAATATAACGCCCGTTGTCCCGATAACGCCGAACGCCGAAACGAGCGGAAGACGCGCCGCCCTCGCGCAGTGGCTTACCTCTCCGCAGAACCCGCTGACGGCGCGGGTGATGGTGAATCGCGTGTGGCACTACCATTTCGGCAGGGGGATTGTCGCAACGCCGAGCGATTTCGGGCAGACGGGCGAACGTCCCACGCACCCGGAACTGCTGGACTGGCTGACGAGCGAGTTTACGCGCAATGGGTGGAGCCTCAAGCGTCTGCACCGCCTGATTCTCACCTCGAAGACCTATCAGCAGAGTAGTGACTTCCGTCCGCAATGCGCGAAAGTAGACAGCGATAACCGACTGCTGTGGCGGTTTCGGCGGCAGAGGATGTCGGGCGAAGTTCTGCGGGACACGCTTCTATCGGTCAGCGGCGAACTGAACTTGCAGCGGGGGGGCGTGAGCGTGATGCCGCCGCTTCCTGCCGATGTGACGACGCGAGGCTACTGGAAGGACGCTACCGACCCGAAAGAGAGTAACCGCCGCAGTATTTCAATCGCTGTTGCTGTTGAACGAGGCGACCCTGCTCTCGTCCGCGAAAGCCTTCGCCGAGCGCGTTCTTAGGGAGGCGGGGAGCGACAGCACCGCACAGGTTGACCGCGCCTACCAGTTGGCTTTTCAGCGCGAACCCTCGACAGAGGAGCGAAACCACGCTCTCGCTTTCCTTACTCGGCAAGCGGAGATAACGGGGGAGCGGTTGTCGCGAAACGAGAAGACCCTTGCGCCACAAATCCTTCCGCAGGGCGTGAGTAGGGCGCAGGGGGTGGCTTTCGTTGATTTTTGCCATGTCCTGATGAACGCGAACGAGTCTGTTTATGTGGAGTCAAGCCCTCCACCCCGTCCCCTCTCCCAATTCTGGGCGAGGGGTGACTAGAGCGGAAGGTGAATTTGTGAGGCGATTTGTTTATGCTGTTTACAGACTCGCGTACAAGCCAATACTCTTTTTGAGCGAGAATTTGGAGGGCTGTCTAAGGCACTTGTCGTTGATATTTCCATATCTGGTGGTCTAACATTCGCGGTGTCATTTCGGGGAAGTCCGCGCATAATTTCTGGCTGGCGTAAGAGATGAACCGTTGCGCGTCGTAGAGGGAGACGCTTTTGTTTAGCGTCTCTTGAAGGAAATCAATGACCATTCTATCGGCTTTGACCAGTCCGGGCGAACCCGTCAGCATATAGAAATAGGTTAAAGCGATTCCGCTAGTTTGACCGGGGATGCTTAAAATCTCTTCCGCGTAAGGATGGCTCATCTCATTACCGAGATTTTCAAACCATTCGATTTTGGGAACGTCGTCAATCGTATTCATGTTATGACGGAGGAGAGTGCTGGCGAACTGGAATACTGCCTCTGTTTTGAGGATGCCATTACGTGTGGAGGTGCGTTGCCGATTTTGAAAGATATGGTCTGTGAAGTAGGGAAGTCCTGATGCTTGCATAGCGGATACCATATCCGTTATTGTGTGATGCGATTGAGCGGCAGTATCCTCAAGGTGAAAATGCGCCTCATAGCGTGATACGACGTTTCGGACAGAGCCGTACCGCACCCCTATTGACCAAACCGCGTCTATCACACAGAGCGGTAGGCATTTGTATCCGTATTCGGCTCCGAGATTCGCGACGCTCAAGGGGAGAGCGGTCTTGCAACGCTCCGCAAGTCGCGTGATGTCATCCATAAGGATACCGTCCTTTCGATTTCTAATACCCGACTTTGGCAATGTTACCTGCGATAAGTGTAGTAGTCAAGCGTGGCGTGGTTCCATTTTCGACAATGGAGGCAAGCGAGGTGCGTGATGGCGCAACAAATCATAGAGGGAACTCCCCAACAACTGGCGGCGGCTCTCAGCAAGTTGTCTCCTAGAAAACGGTACAGAATTGTGGAGTTGGAAACGCTTGATAGCGCGGATATTCCTGCTCCGAAGACTCCCGTAAATGCGGGAATGATAGCGGCTTTGCAAGGATTTCAGGAGCCGGGCAAAGGGCAACGGCATACGGATGGTTCACAGACCGACAGTATATTGAGAGAAGGCAGAGCGGGAGCGATGTGGGGCGATAAGCCAGATGAGTAGTTCCTTGTCTGTCGGAGCGGTAGTCATCGACGCTAGTTTCGCTATTGCAATCAGCGCAAGAGAAACAGATAGAGAAACGAAAGCGACTCAAGAGGCGCTTCGATACTCCAGCCTTGACTACGTTTTTTACACGCCATGCGTGTTAATCGCCGAGACGCTTTACGTGCTATGTGGAAAACTGCAAACAGGACTCCTCACGCAAACCGAATACGCTCAAGCCATAACACGTTTTGAGGCATTAATGGCGAACATTCTTCCATCGCCCAACGGGGATGCACCGTTAGTGCGTCGCGCTGAGGCGATACGCGATAGTTATGGCTGTAGCCGTTCCGCCGATGGAATCTATATCGCGTTGGCGGAAGCCCTTACGGCAAGCGTTCCAACGGTTCTTTTGACGTTCGATACAGGAATGTCAAGTCAAGCCGCTAGAAACGCTCCGACGGTGACGGTTCAAACCCTATAGGTGAAACCTACATGAAAAACCAAACCAAACAACCTCATATCCCTTGCCACCTCTCTCGTCGCGAAATGCTTTTTCAGGCGGGCGGAGGCTTTGGCGCGTTGGCTCTCGCGTTTATGCAGGCGCAGGACGCGGAAGCCGACACGCTGGGGCATCCCCACTTCGCGCCAAAAGCGAAGTCGGTTATCTGGTGCTTCATGGAGGGCGGTCCGAGTCACATTGACCTGTTCGACCCCAAGCCCGCGCTCCAACGCCTCGCTGGACAACCCTTGCCGCCCTCTTATGGTCGCCCGATAACCGCGATGGGGACGGCGGAAAACGCGCTTCTGCCCTCGAAACGGACGTTCAAACAGCACGGAAAGAGCGGCTTATGGGTCTCTGACTGGTATCCGAATATCGCGGAGCACGTAGACGATATGACGGTGTTGCGCTCCTGCTGGGCGGATGGGCTGAACCATGTCGGCGGGGTGGGGCAGATGAACACGGGCGCGGTGCTGAGCGGTCGCCCGTCGTTGGGTTCGTGGGTGCAGTACGGGCTGGGTGCGGCGAACAACAACCTGCCGACATTCGTGGTTCTGCTGGACGAGCGCGAACCGATAGGGGGACCGAAAAACTGGTCGAGCGGGTTCCTGCCCGCCGCCTATCAGGGAACTCAATTTCGTCCTGACGGCAACCCCATTCTCGCGCTCAAGCCCCCGAATACAATAGGCGAGGCGCAACAAAAAAACAAACTGGACTTTTTGACGGAAATGAATCGGCAGTACGGCAAGAGTCGGCAGGACGACAGCGAACTCGAAGCGCGTATTCGCGCCTACGAACTCGCCTTTCAGATGCAGACCTCCGCGCCCACCGCCATAGACATCTCGAAGGAGCCGGAGAGCGTTCGGAGACTGTACGGGCTGGACGACCCCGCTACCGCGAAATTCGGCAAGAACTGCCTTATGGCGCGACGGCTCGTGGAGCGCGGAACTCGTTTCGTGCAGCTCTACTGTGGGACGGGGAGCCAGTGGGACGCGCACTCCGACATCGAGGGTAACCACAAGAAGATGTGCAAAATCTCGGACAAGCCCGTCGCGGGGCTTATCGCTGATTTGAAACAGCGCGGGATGTTGCAGGACACGCTCGTTATCTGGGGCGGCGAGTTCGGGCGAACGCCCATGACCGAGGGCAAGGATGGGCGTGACCACAACCCCTGGGGCTTCACAATGTTTATGGCGGGGGGAGGTGTGAAGGGCGGGCAGGTTATCGGTTCAACGGACGAGGTAGGGCTACGCGCAGTTGAACATCCCATTCACGTCAACGACTTTCACGCGACGATACTGCACCTCATGGGCTTGAACCACCGCCTGCTGACCTATCGCAACAACGGGCGCGACGAACGCGCCACTGTGAACGGCGGCAATGTAGTGAAAGAGGTATTCGTATAGGCGGGGGGGCATTCTATGCTGCCAATACCTCGTCCTAGGTGCTAAAATCGGCTTATGAGAACAGAAAATCGACAAAATGCCCCAAATGGTCTTTCGTTCATAGAGCAGGCGCG
>JAPLCR010000581.1 GCA_026392135.1 Armatimonadota bacterium | reverse complement strand
AGCCGTCAGACGGCACTTATGGGGCGCGATGAATTATACAACGTTGGAAGAAAACGCGCCACAACGCCTAATTCCGGAGAAACTATGGCGTAGACTTCATGACATACTCGCTCAAGCCGCATAAAAGGGCTAAAGTCGAGTCCCTTAATGACGGCACTAAACTTTTTGTTTATAGGCTCCCCTGTGACGGGGCAGGTCGTAACCCCATCTCCTTTTTTCAGGGATAGTGCTCTATGCGCCGTAACAGGGACTTGCTTTAGCGGGTCTTCGTGGCGTTTCGCCATTCCCGCCATTCCATCATGAACAAAATCGGAGACGGCGGCGGCGTGCGCCTGAATAATCTTCACGGTATTCGGGTCATCGGAGGTCTCCGTCACCTTAACGCCTTTCCGGATGTTGGTAGCGTTGAGTTGGATGGTATCCGTATGCTGAAACAGTGCGGCGAAGAGAGGATCCCATGCCCGAATAGGGCGGCGGTCTTTGAGCCGTTGTTGCATGGCTTTCGTGTGCCGCTGTATCAAATTTACCGTTTTCGGGTCATCAGACTCCGTTGTCGTTTCTACGCCTTTCGGAACTCTCTTCACAACCCGCCGTATACTACTCGTATTGGCGAAAATATGGTGAATAACGTCCATATCCGCGCTCTTCTCATGTTGCATAGGGGCTTCCGCTACGCGAGGCTTCGCGCCTTGAGCCATAGCGGACTTCTCCGTCGCGCCCGCCAGTAGTATTGTCGCCGCGCCCGCCAAACGTAAGGCTTTTATGAGTTGCATCCGGCTCGCTCCTCTATTTCGTTGGCGAACACATTCAGCGTTCGCAGAGTGGGTAGACAAGAAATCAAAAGTGGAATTTAGGGATTGGGTCGGGCGCGTGTTGCAGGAGGCATTTAAGTCGCCCCAGAGGATATGCGATATAGGCGATCTGGTTTAGGTCACTGGAACTTATCGGGGGAGTACACAGGAAGTTGCAGGTTTTGAGCGTCAAGGAGGTCTTGAGGTCGCCCCGATGCAAGTTTGGAAGTTATCAAGTCGTCTTTTGAAATAAAATGTAGCAAAATGCCGTTATCTTCGGAATCGTGCCGCCTCTCCCACGCCGCGTCGAAGGAGAGGTTTTTCAGTGAAAAAAGAACATCCACCATGACAGGGGGAACTCCCATACGGTAAAAGGCTCCCTCCTCCGTAAAGTCCTCTGGAGTCAATCCTGTAAGCGGCGCGCCAAACTCTGACAGGGATTTGAAGACCCTCTCCGCATTGTCCAAGTCAGACTTTATCCAGATGTCCAAATCCTTCGTAAACCTTGGCTCCGCATACTCCATCACCGCATAACCGCTGATGATAAGGTACTTAACCTGATTTTCGTTGAAGGCTTTCAACAGATCGTTGAAGTCTGAGTTCATTGGCGCGCCCCTTGCGTTTGAGGTAGTAAGCCACGAGTTCCCAGCCAGCGTTTAACCGCGCTGTTGTGTCCTGAGCCTGCCAGAACGCAATACCGAACTCACGGTTCATGTCTTTAATCTTTCCCATTTGCCGCATGATAAGGGGAGGTTTGTCACTCTTTGCATCCTCAAGAGGAGCCTCTGTTTGCTCTGAAGGTACGCTATTTTGTTCTTGTGTCATGGTTAGTCCTCCAGTTTAAATTATACCATAATAGTACAAAACCACCTCTCCGTGCGGCTGTTTCGCACAGGGCGCATAGACCTGCCAACGCTTCTCCTCGAACGCTCAGACATGGAGTCGTATTTAACGGCGATAAGCGCGGATATTGACGGAGGTATTCCGATGGAAGCCCAATCCACGCCTTTAGAAGAGAGCGCGTTTCTACCTGCCCCCGGATTTGTCCTCAGTTACGCCCCGCCAATCGCGCAAACACTTCTTGAGACGGGTATAAGACAGGCTTCCTAGAAACACTTTTCCTCGTTCTTCATATTCAGACGTAGGATGCCTGCGGTCACATCTAAGGAATCGATAGATTTCTCCCCATAATGCTGGTAGAATGTGTTGACATAAAGTCACAGAACAGGCTTGTGGCGAGTAGCCTTTTAGAGAATACTCTCATAGACAAAAGGTGCAAAGAAGGTAAAACCCACTCCTTCATAGAATATGTAGAAGCAAGGTAGCAGTCTTCTTTTTAGAACTCGCCAAAGATTAAACAGGATTAGATTATGGTACAGATTGACCGCATTGAAGTAGACCAACTTTTTGGACTGTATGATCACCGTATTCAATTACATCCAGAAGAGCGTATTACACTGCTTCATGGTCCTAATGGGGTCGGTAAAACCGTTATGCTACGTCTTTTGTACGGGCTACTCAACGGTAATTTTGAAATGTTCTATTCTGTTCCGTTTAAAGAGTTCCGAGTCTGGGTCTGGAATAAAGATAGACATCTATCTCAACAACAAAAAGATAGAGTCCGTCGATAGCGACCCCTTAAGCGAAGAAGCGAATATGCAAGCATCAAGCATTCTTCGCCACCTTGCTCCAGAAATCCAACATATAGATTCGGAGAGATGGGTTTTGCGTAATGTGGGGGAAGTTTTGACGACTAAAGAAGCGATACGTTACGCGCTGGGGCAAGCGGGTGCATTACCAGCATCATTGCGCCAGCAACTACGCCGCCTGATATCCTCACCCTTACTTGACAAACTTTTGGGAGACAGTAAAGCGTATTTAATTGGCACAAACCGTTTAATTCCTCCGCTCAAAATGTCGCGTAATCGTGCCAATATACCATCCGATTTAAGAGAAGACCAACAAGAATCAGCAGTGCAACACCACGCCAATGTTATTCGTGACGTAATAGCATCGACGTTAGCGGAATATAGCAGGGTCTCCTCTCAGCGCGACCGAACGTTTCCAGAGCGTTTGGTACATCAACGTGAAGGCAAAGTAAATCTTTCTGATAGTGAATTGCGTGAGCGATTCGCCCATTTAGAAAAAAGGCGTAATGAACTTGAGTCAGCAGGACTATTAGATACCCAATCTACAGGTCGTCCATTTGCTGTACCAGAATCTCTAGTTGAAACAACCCGTATCGTCCTATCTGTTTACGTGGAGGATACTGAAAACAAGCTTGCAGTTTTTGACGATGTAGAAAAACGCATCGCACTACTGAAACAGATAGTAGAAAAACGATTTCTACATACAAAGCAGTTTTCTATTGATAGAAGAAAAGGCTTCATCTTCAAATCCGGTGAGCATGAACTTTCTCCTGACCAGCTGTCATCGGGGGAGCAACATGAACTTGTACTCTTTTGTGAGTTGCTGTTTACGGTGCCAACAGACTCGTTTATTCTTATTGATGAGCCTGAGCTATCACTTCATGTGGCATGGCAACTAGAGTTTTTAACAGACTTACAGGCAGTGACGCGCATCCGCCCTATGGAAATTCTAATTGCCACCCATTCTCCTTGGATTGTAAATGATAGATGGGATTTAACAGCGGCATTGAGTGGTGATTTAGAACGAAATGCTTCTGTACCTAAGACGGTCTCTTCTAGATTAGGAACTACTTGAAAAATGAGAACGTATATAACTCCCATAGTACTCATGGCAACGGTAGGAATGTGCGTCACTTCGCGACCAGTTGGGCAAACCATACTGTCCACGGAAAAAGCAATAACTCCGCTGATTCCAGGAGATCTTCGTCTTTATGTAGGAGATGGCGATATGCAGGGGGTAGTGGATGAGCTAAAACTGTTGCTTGAATCGGAAAACCTACCTGCAAACGTTCAATGTGATAAAGAAGCGTATGCGGCGCGTTTTCATGCGTTAGTAGATAGGGAGTTTCTTGGAATCCTGACTATGGAAGAGGCGCAAGAACTCGAAGTTTTAACGCAGTGGCGCGATGCTGAGAAAACGGCTTTCTACCAAGAAGTCGCTCGTATATCTGGAAAGGCGTAAGGAACGTGGAACGTTTCAATCGCACAATACCAGTGCCCGAAGTCGCTGGAACGGAGTATAGCCGCTTCAAAGAGTTCGTTCGCGCCGATTTTGAAAAGTGTTGCGCCTACTGCTATCTGCATGAAGAACACATCGGCGGACTTCGGCATTTTGAATTAGACCACTTTTGCCCTCGTAAGCATTGTCCTGATGCAGTGGATGATTATTACAACCTCTACTGGTGTTGTCATGGGTGTAATAAGCCGGGTAGCAAGCACGCACACTGGCCCTCAAAAGAACTACTTGAATTAGGATATGGCTTTGTAGACTTTTGCGCTGACCGCTTTGAAGAACACTACGAGATATTACCTGACGGGGAACTCAAGGCTCTTACCCTCAAAGCGAAGTATACGATTCGGCACATAGGGCTAAACTGCGAAGGGTTGAAAACCCTGCGTTGTAGACTATGTCAGCAGGGGCAACCTATGGATTCTGGGTACGCTGTAGCGAATAAATAGCGTCCCGAATTCTCCAATCGCAACTACTCCCCCACATTCAGCCTCGGAATGCTCCGTCCCCCGTCCATCACTAGAGTCTGTCCCGTCATGCTAGAGAAGGCGGGAGTGCAGAGCAGACAGGTCATCTCCGCGATTTCGGCGCGAGTCACGAGGCGGCGCAGGGGCGTGCCGCCCACCGCGCTCTGCACGAGCGACGCGCTCATATCCTCGTTATCGGCGATAAGGTCGGGGGCTATTGCGTTCACTCGCACTTCGGGAGCCAGTTCCAGCGCCATCCCCTCCGTCAGGTGAATCACTCCCGCCTTCGCGAGACCGTAGGCGGTATGTGTGCGGTGAAAAGCATCCGTCGCGGCGATATTGACGATACTGCCCTCCCCGCGCACTTTCATGCGCCGCCCCGCTATCTGCATCGCGACAAACGTGGCGCGAACGTTCGTCTCGTGTATCGTGTCGAACTCCTCAATCGGCAGGTCGAGATAGGGCTTCTCCGTAAAGTGCCCCACATTGTTCACCAGAATATCGATGCGGTCGTATCGCGCCCACACCTCCTCTAAAAGTCGGGTCATTTCGTCGGGCTTGCTGATGTCGGCTTGAAACGGAACGCCTTCGCCGCCCAGCGCGTCCAACTCCTCGCACAGCGCGAAAGCCGCGTCTACCGAATGGAAGTAGTTCACAATGACAATCGCCCCGTATCGCGCCATAGAGCGAGCAATCTCCGCGCCTAATGTGCGGGAGGCTCCCGTTATCACGCAGACCTTTTCGCGCAGGGTATCGGCGGGATTCACGATAGTACCTCTTTCCAGTGTTCAGGAGTGGCGAGGGGCTGATAGGCGATTTTGAGGTCTTTCGGGTAGATTTTCACGCCGCCGCGCACTTTGCTCTCGATTCCGTAGGCGAGAATCCCCGTCGTGAGAACACACCGCGAACTCGGAGCGGTAGGCTTTCCGCTAATATACATCTCTTCGAGGGCGCGAGTCGTGGCGGAGAAGTGTTTTAGGCGCGGCAGGTCGTCGAGCATATACGACGACGCGACAATCTCGCTCTCGCCCTGCACGCGGTAGGCGAACCCAAACTCCTGACAGTAGCCGTTCGGCATAAGAACCGTCAGCCGTTGACCGTCCAGATACTCGATGTCGTAGGCGAAAACCTCGTGCGTAAAATCATAAGGCTTGCCGTTCGGCTTCCACGTCTTGCTAAAGGCGGCTTCCGCGATGTCTTTCGGAAACACGCCCGCGTTCATCGCCTCCCACACCGCTTTGCCCGAATAGAACTGTATCCACTTGACTCCCTTCTCGCCCCCCTCGCGCTTCTCGACAACGAACTGCCCCGTCTCAATCGAGTGAAAGCCGTAAGACTCGAAACCGCCGTACCCTATAGCGATAACGTGGTCTAATTTCTGACCTCTGGGCAGGGGAACGAACGGAGTGTACTTCGCGAAGGGAAGACTACTCCCCGCCATGTAGGGAATTTTCATCTCCTGAATCGTGCGCCACATATATTTCGCCCACTCCCAGTTCCACGAGAGGTGCTTGTCGTTGAAGATAGGAACGACGCGCCCCGACTGTCGAAAAACGTTCACTACCTGGTCGAACATCTCGCGACGCGGGTAGAGCATCTGCTCCTTCTCGTTCACGGGATAGTTGCCGTGTTCGCCAATAATCGCCACGCCGTCCACCGCCAGCGTGTCGCCCCCGCAGCAGAGTGCCGTCGCGATAGAGGGGTACATCTTCACGTTGTGACGCTTGGCGGTATCCACGCCCACATCGTTTTTCGCGATCTCCATCAGGTGAATGGAGGCTACGTCGCAGAGCGGTGCTTCGTAGTGGTCGTCGAACTGTTTCCCCTCAAGGAGCTTCGTGCAGTAGCAGACTCCATGGCTGCCCGCCGCGTACTGCGTAAGCAGAACGGCGATGCGCGGACGATGTTTCGGCGGGCGCGTTACGCCCGAAATAGTTCCGTCAGTTGGTAGGTTCATGTTCATTCCGAGAGTCGCGCCCGCTCCTATTGCAAGCAGTTCGCGTCGTGTTGTAGGCATAATGTTTAATCCCTTTTGAGGTTGAGTAGTCCCGCTAAAGTCGAATGAAATCCGCAACGCTGATAAAAGCCTTCGAGAGGCGGCTCATAGTCTACATGAAGCCACTCAATACCCCGCTTCCTCACCGCAACGATTGCAGTCTGTACGAGGTTCGTTCCTATCTGATGTCGCTGAAAATCAGGGTGTACCGTAGTATCCAGAAGAAACGCATGGATTCCGCCATCCCAAGCCACATTCACAAAGCCGACTAGCCGCCCCTCCGAGAACGCCCCGACGTAGAGGAGGCTATGGCGAAGCCGCGCCTGAAAGTCGCAGGGCGCGTGATTCTCCCATGCCGCCGCGAAAAGCGCATTTAGGGCTTCGTCGCTCAGTGGCGGCGAGATTTCATAGCGGATAGCGTCGCTCACCGGGCACTGAGAAACGCCGCAACCTCCGCAAGCGTGGGCAGAGCGGGAATCGCGCCCTTGCGGGTAGTGGTCAATGCGCCCACCGCGTTCGCATAAGAGAAGAGTGCGCGTAGGGTCTCCGCGTCAAGGTTCGCAAGTCGCCCCGCAGTGGTCGCCCCGCGCTCCAGTAAGCCGACCATCACTGCCGCAATAAAGCCGTCTCCCGCGCCCGTCGTGTCTACCGCAGTCACTGCGAAGCCCGACAGAGAGCCGTGTTCGCCGCCTCGCGTCCACCACGCACACCCCTTCGCGCCCCGTGTTACACAGAGCAGGGAGACCGTAGCGAATCGCGCCATGAACTCTACTCCGCACTCCTCCACCTCGTCGGCGGTTAGGGCGGCATCGGGACTGTTTCTTTTGAGCAGAAAGCCCAACTCCTCCTCGCTCACTTTCACCATGTCGGCGAGGGGTATCGTCTCAAGGATGGTCTCCCGCGCCTCTTCCAGCGTCCGCCAGAGGGGAGGGCGCAGGTTTGGGTCGTAGGAGATAAGTTTGCCCTCAGACTTCGCCTGTTGAACCGCTGTGAGCGTGGCGGTGCGAGCGGGTTCGTCTATTAGGGTAATAGAGCCGTAGTGAAAAATCGTGCAGGCGGAGATTCGCGCCGTGTCTAGTTCTGCGGGAATATAGGTCATATCGGCGCTCGGATTGCGAAAGAAGCAGAAGTCGCGCTCTCCGCTGGCGGCGAGGGAGACGAATGCAAGCCCCGTTCGCTCCGTAGTTGAGAAGACCATACCGCCCGTGTCTACTCCCGCTCCTGCGAACGTCTCCGCGAGAAAACGCCCGAAAGGATCTTCGCCGACTTTTCCCAGAAACGTACTAGAGTGTCCAAGCCGCGCTACGCCTACCGCAACGTTTGCAGGGGCTCCTCCGGGCGCTTTCACGAAACCGGAGGATTCCCCCACTGTGACCCCGCTCTCCAACGCTACAAAATCGATCAACGCCTCTCCTAAACAGACCACTTCGGACATATTTTCTCCTTTTGCTTTTGGGTGAGCCTCGTTTTTGAGCATAACACCGCCCTAAGCACTCCAGTACGGCTCTATCCACGCTTCGTCCACCTCAAGCCCAAAACCGGGCGCGGGATTGGGTTCGATATACCCGTCCTTGGGGAGTGACTGCCCCGGATAGCGCCAACCCTGTTCAAGCGGCACTCCCGGCTCTGACGCAACAAAGAACTCGCACCAAGGGATGCACGGAGTCGCAAAACTGAAGTGCTGACCAAAGACGGTGTTGCCCCCCGCATGGAGAATTACGCTCACCCCGCCAGCATCGGCGATGTCGGCGATACGGCGGCAAGCCGTTGCGCCCCCGCACCAGTTGATGTCGGGTTGGAGAATATCGGCGACATGGTGCGCCACTGCCCACTGGAAAGGAACGTGGGTGTACCAGTGTTCACCCGTCGCCAGAGTCTGCCAAGGAAGGCGTTCACGCAGTTGGATATGCCCGTCCACATCCTCGGGGATAAGGCACTCCTCCATCCACTTCAGCCGATAGGGGCGTAGAGCCTCCGCCAAGCGAACTGTATACTCCACATCAAACGCCATCCAGCAGTCGAGCATAAGTTCGCAGTCGTCCCCGATGGTCTGCCGCGCCCACCCCACAAAGTCGGCATTCTTCTGAATGCCCTCTATGCCATCGGCGGGCCCATACGGGCAGGCGAGTTTGAAGGCGCGGAAGCCCAACTCCTTATACCAGTCTACATCGTTTCCGGTGGCGTAGCACTGGATACGCTCCTTCTGTAGCCCACCGAGTAGTTCGTAAGCGGGCTTCTGAAACAGTTTGCCTTTGGCATCCCAGAGGGCGAGGTCAATCGCGCTCACCGCGTAGGAGGCGAGTCCCGTTGAGCCGTAGGGCTTGGTCATGCGAGTCATCATGTCGGCGATTTTCTCATGCGCCATAATGCTTTCGCCTACCAACAGTGGCGCGAGGTGGTCGTCTATGACCGCCGCCACCGCTCTGCCATTGCTGGTCTGCCCTAGCCCCCACGTTCCATCCTCTAGCGTGACCTTGCACCAGACCTCGCCCCACTTGGGCAACCAGAGGCTACGGTGTCGCTTGTACTGGGGGTAGCGCGACATAGGGTTGGCGACCTCCGCAGTGTGCGTCCAGCCCTTGCGGGTGGCTTTTGCGGTTGGTTCCGTCTTTGGAAACTGTACGCGGACGGCGCGTACATCGGTTATTTTCATTTTATAGTCCTATGAGTCAGAAGCAGAGCGAAGTCAGTTGAGTTGAAGAGGTGAGGTTTGCTACATTAGATAGGGTTTCCGCCTCTAACTCTTCCCAAATCTCCTCTGCCATAGCCCTTTCTATCGCCGCTCCCGCAAAAAACATTTGCGGGGCGAGTTGTTGACGAACGAAGGCTTGACGAATACGGAAGAGAGCCGTTCGCGCAGTTTTCCAGTGTTCGTCTGCGCCAGCGGGGTCGATGCCCCCCTTGAGTTCACCGAGCGCATGAAAACCAGAAGCCCTCACCCCCGTCCCCTCTCCCAATTCTGGGCGAGGAGTGACTAGGGCGGAAGACGACTCCGTTGGGCGATAGTCTCCCTTTCCCTAGAGGTTTTGGAAGATTTTAACTAGAGAGAGTCCCTTACTGTCTTCCCCAAAGCCTTCGGGGGTGGTGTGTAGAAGAATCATGTCCACATTTCTACGCACGAAAGAGACGGTGTGGTTATAGAGTAGGCAGCGAGGCTCCCCATTCGATAGCCAGTGAACACCGCGCAAATGAGGCGCAATATCCGTATCTTCGCTATCCGCCTCTAGCCATACCCTGCTGCGAGCGTGTAGCCATGTATACGGGATACATAGCACAGAGAGGGAGGCGAGAAGAGCGTTCGTCCACTTCTGTTGCGCTAAAGCCCCGCCGACATTTCGCATAGAGCCTCCCAGTGTATCGCCACGTGTTAATAGAAAGCGATAGACGAGTTCCTCCGTGAAGGCACTTCCCGCAGGTTCCAAGAACATCTCAATCAGTTCTCGAATGGCTTTTGCTTTGTCCTCTATAAGTAGATGGTTTACCGCTTTGTCGGATAGCCCTCCTGCGGTAAGCAGAGCGGATTGCAGTTGCGTCATGGTCAAGAGTCCGGCAGGTTTGGAAACACGCGACACGGCGGATTTGAGCGCACGCGCCTCTGCTACAAGAGGAGTGGCGCGCCGGTTTCGCTCAAGCGCTAACGACAAAAAACCTGCCCGACACTCTTCATACGTGGTGATAAGTTCCGCGCTTTCAGAGAGGTGCTGGCGATAGGGTCTCTCCATTGCGTTATCTCTTTCGCCAAACATAGACGCATTTTCGTAACGGGGCGCGTCCGTGTTCTCCCATCTGCTGACTGCTGTTTCCTTTGCTGTTGGGTAGGACAAAGATATGCTCTACTTCAAAGCCGAGTTGTTGCGCCATGCTAGAGAGTATGACATCTACCGAGATATTGGCTCCGCAGT
Source organism: Armatimonadota bacterium (assembly GCA_026392135.1). Classification (GTDB taxonomy): domain Bacteria; phylum Armatimonadota; class Chthonomonadetes; order Chthonomonadales; family Chthonomonadaceae; genus CAIJLM01. The sequence goes on along the minus strand of JAPLCR010000581.1, from coordinate 2,234 downwards.
AGCGTACATTGTCGTTCACCATAAAGAGGGGAGCGCCCGATTTCAAAACCCGGGCGCAATCGCTAATGACACACGCCATCTCATAGAAATAGCCACGCACCATACGTGGAATCCCTTGATTGTTCAACCGCCCTTCCTCTTTTTCGCTTTCCAGATAGCGCAGTATGGTTTGAAGAAGTTCATTTTTATCTGCCACTTCAATTGCAGTAGCCCATAAGGGGTTTATGGCGAGCAGGTCTTTGGCGCGATTCTCCACCGTGCAGGTTAGTAGCTGTTGACGTAACTGGATAAGTTCTTGCGCTCCTACGCCTAATAGAGCGAGTTCAAGGGCATAAGTGCGCGTATAGTCGTAGCGATTGCAGTAGGGCGGAGAGGTAAAAACCGCATCGTAAGAGTTCGTGTCAAGGCTAGGCAGTACCTCCAAGCACGAGCCTTCATGTAGGCGGATAGTGCCGTATTGGGGAGTATCCGTTTCAAAAAGGTCTAGCGTAGGACTCTGCGAGCAGACATCCCCGACTATCTCCTGTAATTTTGAGCCTATCGCCTCGTCAAAGGAGGGAATGTTTCCTTTGTGGAAGGGTCTTTTTCCTTGCTTGCGCCCAGAACGCATATCCCAACGTAAGAATTGACCGTCTTGACGTGTGTAACTGACCGATTCCAGAACGCAAAGAAGGGCGAAAAGCAAGATTTGTCGCACTTTCGCGCTCTCTGAGGGAATCCCCGCCATATAGCGCTCAATGGCGATGTGCGTCTCAGGGGGGTACGCCCCTTCTGTAATCCGAATCGTGTTTAGGGAGACGCGAGTCTCCGATTGATTCCAAGGGCGGCGGGTAGACCAGTGTTTGAGGCGTGCGAAATCAGATTCAGAGAACTCCCGCTCTACCGTCATACGCGCTTGAATAATCTGATGACCTATAGGCAGAAGTTCAATCCCTTCCGCCTCCATCCCTTGCCCGCTCGCCGCGAAGAGAGTCGTGCCGCTTCCCGCGAACGGGTCGAGTATGCGCCCCGTTACGCCTCCTTGAGAACAGAGCAGATACTCCACCAGCCCGACGGAAAACGCCTCCTTGAATTTGTACCAGCGATAGTTCGCTTTGGCTTTGTTCGCCTGAAAACTGACGAGTTGGCGCGATAGAAGCGGCTCCACCCTCATTTTATCGCTAAAATGGCGTGNNNNCCACGACTTCATAAGGGCTATCCTCTGGAACATCATTTTCTGTTAGACTTGGGTGCGTTATCGGATTCCGATAATTAATGCGTATATCTCTTACCGCAAACACAGAGGGCGATAGTGTCTTGAAGTTGGGTTTGTCTCCCAGAAGTCTCTCCTCTACCTCATACCATGTGAGATTTTCAGGGGATTTTTGGAACCACCTCTGGTACAAATGTTTCACGGATACTTCCACGCTTCGAGAGAGTACTAGAGCCGCTGCTTCGTTATTGCCGCCAGATATGAGTGTATCAGCGCGAATGAGGTCTTTTTGATCCATACCTCCCTCCCTATTTAATTTTGGGATGAGTCGGTCTTTGATGTCAGATAGTCCCATTTGGTCCAAACGGTTAAATAACCACTTCCCGTCCTCTATATTAAAGGAACTAAGCGCGTAAAAAGCTCCATAGCCTAAGATAACGTAGTCGCCTGGGGTATTTCTCTGCATGGTTTATCCTTCTCCTTAGTCGTTATATCGCAAGTTGAACATGGGGATACGCGATAATTTTTGTATCCATCGTCAAAAGCGGTATGTTGTACACTCTTGAGGTCGCCACTAGACCTCTTGCATAAGTCTTTTTGACGGAGGTTGAAAACCCCCGTCTGGAGAAACCAAACGTCTTTCAGACGCAACCCTCCGATGACTGACCGCTTTTCGAGAGAGCGGTAAACTTTTGTTTCTCTCCAAAAAGTCGGGATAGGGCGAGACTAGCACTACAGTTTCGTCTAACCTGCTCCTTTCTCCTGTGTGGAACGGGGGAAAGGCTGGGATAGGGGGCGGAATCAGCACCGAGGGCACTGCCGCTTTTGCCGCCAACCTTCCAAACAGAGGGTATTTCCTTGCCATGTCCATAGGGAGGCTTAGAATTACCATCACGGAATTTTGGAGAGAAACCAAAAATTGCTAAATGTGGGTGAGAGAAGGAGATAGAAAGACACCTCGAATCGTTAAAGTGGTAAAACTAAACGAGACAAGGAGACCCTACAAATCTATTATAACGAATCCTGAGAGAGATTTCAAGCC